>JAISWC010000217.1 GCA_031271245.1 Tannerella sp.
TTGATTTCCGCTTCCGGCGCGGCAACGGCTGCTTGCTCTTTGAAGGCCTGTACGGATTCTGCGGCAAGCGATTCGGTCGGGGCCGACTTTCTGCGCGAACGTCTTGTCTTCGTCGCCGTCTTCTTCGAAGTCGTCTTCAGCATGTTTTCGTTGAAGTCCACCAGTTCAATAAAACACATGGCTGCATTGTCTCCCAGACGGTTTCCCGTTTTGATGATGCGGGTATAGCCTCCCGGACGGTCACCGATTCTTTCGGATACGGTTCCAAAAAGTTCCTTTACCGCATGTTTGTCATGCAGCGAGGCAAAGACGATACGGCGCGAATGCAGTATGTTCGGCCCCGGTTTCGATTTCGTAATCAGGGGTTCCACATATTTGCGCAGGGCTTTGGCTTTGGCCGTGGTCGTGAAAATGCGTTTGTGCTTGATCAATGAAGACGCCATGTTTGCGAGCATCGCATCCAGATGCGCTTTCTTGCGGCTCAAATGATTGATTTTCTTATTATGTCTCATTGTTAATTCAGTCTTTATCTAATTTGTATTTTGTAATATCCATCCCAAACGAGAGGCTCAGGGTTTCCAGCAATTCGTCCAGTTCGGTCAGCGACTTCTTTCCGAAATTGCGGAATTTCAACAAATCATTCTTGTTGAATCTCACCAGGTCGCCTACCGATTCAACGTCGGCCGCCTTCAGACAGTTCAGCGCGCGTACGGAAAGATTCATTTCCGACAACTTGCTCTTGAGCAGTTGACGCATGTGCAAAACATCTTCATCAAACTCCTCCTCGCCTTCGACATCCACGGTTTCTACTGCGATTTTCTCGTCGGAGAAGAGCATGAAATGATAAATCAAAATCCTCGCTGCTTCTTTCAGGGCTTCTTTCGGATGAATGGAGCCATCGGTCTGGATTTCAAGTGTCAATTTCTCATAGTCCGTCTTTTGCTCCACGCGGAAATTCTCTACGGAATATTTTACATTGCGTATCGGCGTGTAAACGGAATCAATGGGAATGACATTCACATCTGTATTTGCGGGGTCTACATTCTCTTCGGCCGGCACGTAGCCGCGTCCCCTGTTAATCGTCAGTTCCATATGGAAAGACGCTTTCGGATCCAGGTGACAGATTTCCAGAGCGGGATTCAGTATGTCGAAACCGACAAGCTGTTTGCCTATATCTCCGGCCTTGAGGACGTCGATACCGGATACCGTCATGTTGACTTTTTCGATTTCCTCATCGTCAATCGTCCGCTTAAAGCGTACCTGTTTCAGATTCAGAATGATATTGGTGACGTCTTCCCGTACGCCCGGAATGGTGGCAAACTCATGGTTGACACCTTCGATTTTCACCGACGAAAAGGCATATCCTTCTAATGAGGATAAGAGAATACGACGCAGGGAATTACCGATGGTAATTCCGTAACCGGGTTCCAATGGGCGAAATTCAAATTTCCCGCGGAAATGGTTTGTTTCCAGCATCAGGACTTTATCCGGTCTTTGAAATGCTAATATCGCCATACTGTCATTATTTAGAGTACAATTCTACAATCAACTGTTCTTTAATTTCTTCCGGAATGTCTGTCCGTTCGGGCAGATGGAGCAGTTTTCCGGCCAGGGAGTTTGCCTCCCACTCTATCCAGGGATATTTGCTGTGATTGAAACCGGCCAGCGCATCGGCAATGACTTCCAGGGATTTGGATTTTTCCCTTATGCCGATGAGTTGTCCCGGTTTGACGGAATACGAAGGGATATTGACGACATTCCCGTCTACCACTACATGGCGGTGCGAAACCAGCTGACGGGCTGCTGCGCGCGTGGGCGCCAGTCCGAGACGGAAAACGACGTTGTCCAGACGGCTTTCGAGCAGTTGAAGCAGCACTTCACCGGTGATCCCTTTCGAACGGGACGCTTTGTCGAACATCTTCCTGAACTGTTTTTCCAGCACGCCATACGTGTATTTTGCTTTCTGTTTTTCCCGCAACTGAATGCCGTACTCCGAAGTTTTCCGTTTCCGGCTGTTGCCGTGTTGCCCCGGAGGATAGTTTTTCTTCGACAATACTTTATCTGCGCCGAATATCGGTTCTCCGAACTTGCGGGCGATTTTTGTTCTTGGGCCTGTATATCTTGCCATTTTTATCTATTTTTTTAACGTTCAATCAGGGGATGAATTACACTCTTCTTTTCTTGGGGGGACGACAGCCGTTGTGGGGTAACGGAGTGACGTCGATGATTTCGGTCACTTCGATGCCTTTGCTGTGAATCGTGCGGATGGCGGATTCACGTCCGTTGCCCGGCCCCTTGATATACACTTTTACTTTACGCAAGCCTAAGTCGTAAGCCACTTTTGCACAATCCTCCGCGGCCATCTGGGCGGCGTAAGGGGTGTTCTTCTTCGAACTGCGGAAGCCCATCTTACCTGCCGACGACCAGCTGATGACCTGTCCGTCGCTGTTGGCCAGCGAGATAATGATGTTGTTGAAAGAAGAATGGATATGGGCCTGGCCATAGGCGTCCACCTTTACTTTTCTCTTTTTTGCTGCGACTGTTTTTTTTGCCATGTCAATTTAATTATTTAGTAGCTTTCTTCTTGTTTGCAACTGTTTTTTTCTTTCCCTTACGTGTACGGGCATTGTTTTTGGTACTTTGCCCTCTCAACGGCAAGCCGATACGGTGACGCACACCGCGATAGCAACCGATGTCCATCAGGCGTTTGATATTCAACTGGATTTCCGAACGGAGGTCACCTTCCACCTTGTATTCGTTGCCGATTACTTCGCGGATGCGAGCGGCCTGGTCGTCGCTCCAGTCCTTGACCTTGATGTCGCGGTCAACGCCTGCTTTCGCCAATATTGAGTTCGATGCGCTACGACCAATTCCAAAAATATAGGTCAATGCGATTTCACCTCGCTTGTTTTGTGGTAAGTCCACACCAACTATTCTTATCGCCATATATGATATTATTTATATTGTTCAATCTATCACTTTGCAAATCACCCCTGACGAACCTTGAACTTGGGGTTCTTCTTATTTATCACGTACAAACGTCCTTTACGCCTCACGATTTTACATTCAGGTGTCCGTTTCTTCAAAGATGCTCTTACTTTCATCGTTCTATCATTTTTTATTGTTATTCCTTTATTTACTTGTATCTAAACGCAATTCTGCCTTTGGACAGGTCGTATGGCGACATCTCCACCCGCACCTTGTCTCCGGGCAGGATTTTGATGTAATGCATACGCATTTTTCCCGATATATGCGCTGTAATTTCGTGTCCGTTTTCCAACTCCACCCGAAACATCGCATTGGAGAGTGCATCCACTATCACTCCATCCTGTTCTATTGCAGCCTGTTTAGCCATATATATTCATATTTCCTTTCCTGTTGTTTCTTCCACATAATCAAACGACGACAGAATCATCGGGCCTTCGGGGCGCAGGGCAATGCAGTGCTCAAAATGAGCCGAGCATTTCCGGTCTTTGGTGCGTACCGTCCAGCCGTCTTTTTCCAGCGCAACGTTTTTACTGCCCTGGTTAATCATCGGTTCGATACAGATGCACATTCCGCTTCGCAACAGGGGGCCGCACCCGCGCCGCCCGTAATTGGGCACTTCCGGGTCTTCATGCATCTTCCGTCCGCAGCCGTGACCGACCAGTTCGCGTACGACCGAGTAACCTCTCGTTTCGCAATAGCTTTGAACGGCGTTACCGATGTCGCCTGTGCGGTGGCCGACTGTCGCCTGGCGTATGCCTTCATACAGCGCCTCCTTGGTTGTACGCAACAACCGCCTTATTTCCTTCGACACTTCGCCTACACAAAATGTATATGCCGAATCGCCTACAAATCCATTCAAGACTGTCCCGCAGTCGATGGAGATAATGTCTCCGTCTTTCAACACGGTCTGCGCCGACGGGACGCCATGCACTACCTGTTCGTTTACCGAAGTGCAAAGCGACTTGGGAAACCCCTGGTATCCCAAAAACGCCGGCACGGCGCCATGATCGCGTATATACATATCTGCTATCTGATTGAGTTGAAGGGTTGTGACGCCCGGCCGGATATGTCTGGCCAATTCACCCAGCGTCTTTCCCACCAGTTGATTCGCTTCGCGCATCAACGCTATTTCTTCATCTGTTTTCAGATAAATCATTTCAATATGCTGCAACCGAGCCTGACCGTCCCTTAATTCTTCCGGATTTCAACAAGCCATCATAGTGACGCATCAACAAATGGCTTTCAATCTGTTGCAATGTATCCAGCACAACGCCTACCAGAATCAGCAGTGAAGTTCCTCCAAAAAACTGTGCAAACTCGTGGCTGATGCCTGCGATCTGCGCAAAGGCCGGGAAAATCGCTACCGCTGCCAGGAAGAAGGCGCCCGGAAGGGTGATCCGGCTCATGATTTCGTCCAGATAATCCTTGGTTGCTTTCCCCGGCTTCACTCCCGGAATGAATCCGTTATTTCGTTTCAAATCGTCTGCCATCTGGGTCGGATTAATCGTAATCGCCGTATAAAAATACGTGAAGACGATAATCATCAACGCGAATACAAAGTTATACCAAAATCCGGTATTATCCATAAATGCGGCCCAAAAAGGATTGACTTCGCTTGTCGAGGCAAATCCGGCAATCGAAATCGGAATAAACATAATCGCCTGTGCAAAGATGATGGGCATCACATTGGCCGCATTCACCTTCAGCGGAATGTACTGACGCGCACCGCCATACTGTTTGTTTCCGACAATCCGTTTGGCATACTGTACCGCCACTTTGCGCGTCCCCTGAACCAGGGCAATGGCCATTGCTATCACGGCCAGCAGGAACAGCATTTCAAAGAGGAATACGACCAAACCGCCGCTCTCGACCATCCGTGAGATAAATTCCTGAGACAGTGCATGTGGCAAACGGGCTATGATTCCAATCAGAATGATGAACGAGATGCCGTTTCCGATGCCTTTGTCCGTGATTCGTTCACCCAGCCAGAGGACAAACATGCTTCCGCCTGCCAGGATAATGGTAGACGACATTTTGAACCAGATATCGCCCGGCATGGATACGCCGGCGTTATTCATCTGCACATTCAGGTTAATCAGGTAAGCCCAGCCCTGGAATATCAGAATGATGACGGTCAGGTATCGAGTCCACTGATTGATTTTCTTGCGTCCGCTTTCGCCTTCGCGTTGCAGCTTCTGGAAAGACGGTAGGACAATTGTCAATAACTGCATCACGATAGAGGCAGAGATATAGGGCATGATTCCCAGTGCAAAGATGGATGCGTTGGAAAAAGCGCCTCCGGAAAACATGTCCAGCAGGGCCATCAATCCGCCGCGCGTCTGGTCCTGCAAGGCTGACAAAGCGGCCGGATCAATTCCGGGAAGCACAATGACCGTGCCCAGGCGATAAATCGAGACAAACAGAAGCGTAATCAGAATCCGGTTCCTTAAATCCTCTATCTTCCAGATATTTTTAATGGTATCAACAGCTCTCATAACGCTCAGATTTTAACTGTCGTTCCACCTGCAGCTACAATTGCTTCTTCGGCTTTCTTCGAAAAAGCGTGCGCTGTCACGTCTACCTTTACGGAAATACTTCCTTTGGCCAGTATTTTAACCAGTTGGGAGGCAGAAATAAATCCGGCCTGTTTCAATTCTTCCAGTCCAATCTTCGACAACCCCCTGTCATCAACCAATTGTTGCAAAGTAGAAAGGTTGATGGCCTTGTAGGCTACCCGGTTTCGGTTTTTAAAGCCAAACTTGGGTAACCGTCTTTGAATCGGCATCTGCCCTCCCTCAAAACCAATCTTTTTCGAATAGCCGGAACGTGATTTCGCTCCTTTATGACCTCTCGTGGAGGTGCCTCCAAGTCCTGAACCTGGGCCACGACCGATTCTTTTTCGGGTTTTCGTAGCGCCCGCTGCAGGTTTTAAATTAGCTAAGTTCATATCAATTATTTTATTACGCTCTAATAATTATTACTGTTCAATGGAAACTAAATGTTTCACTTTCTCAATCATTCCCAAAATGGAAGGCGTCGCTTCATGCTCCACCACGCGGTTCATTTTTCGCAATCCTAACGCATCCAGCGTTCTTTTCTGATCTTTCGGGCATTTAATTCTGCTCCTTACCTGCTTTACTTTGATTGTTGCCATGATGATTTCCTCCTTCATTAACCATTAAACACTTTTTCGACGGAAATACCGCGGTTCTGGGCGACCATGGCCGGATTTCTCAGTTCATTCAGGGCGGCAATCGTCGCTTTCACCAGATTGTGGGCGTTCGACGAGCCTTTCGACTTGGCCAGCACGTCCGTGATACCCACGCTTTCCAGTACGGCGCGCATGGCACCGCCGGCCTTTACGCCCGTACCGTGCGAAGCCGGTTTGATCAGGACTTCCGCGCCGCCAAATTTAGCGATTTGTTCATGAGGGATGGTACCTTTATATACCGGTATCCTCAACAAATTCTTCTTGGCCGCTTCCACGCCTTTGGCAATGGCGGTCGTCACTTCACTGGCTTTACCCAGGCCCCAGCCGACGATTCCGTCTTCGTTGCCCACAACGACGATCGCCGCAAAACTGAATGTACGTCCACCTTTCGTCACTTTCGTTACCCGATTGATAGCTACCAGTCTATCTTTTAACTCTAAATCGTTTGTCGATTTTACTCTGTTATTTATTCCTGCCATTTTGTCTTAAAATTTAAGGCCGCCTTTACGCGCTGCATCCGCCAATTCTTTAATTCTCCCGTGATACAGGTATCCGTTCCGGTCGAAAACAACCGCCTGAATACCGGCTTCCTGCGCATTTTTTGCGATGATTTCGCCCACTTTGGCAGCAATTTCCTTTTTTGGCGCTTTGTCCGTCAGCTTCAACGAGGAAGCGGCGGCCAGCGTCTTGCCTGCCGTATCGTCAATCACTTGTACATATATTTGCTTGTTGCTTCTGAACACAGTCAGGCGCGGACGTTCCGCTGTGCCGGACACTTTACTACGTACGCTTTTCTTAATTCTTATTCGTCTTGTTTCTTTCGTTGCCATATTCATAATCGTTTCGTAGTTTACTT
Organism: Tannerella sp.; assembly: GCA_031271245.1. Classification (GTDB taxonomy): domain Bacteria; phylum Bacteroidota; class Bacteroidia; order Bacteroidales; family Tannerellaceae; genus Tannerella. The sequence continues at coordinate 7,056 of JAISWC010000217.1, forward strand.
ACCTGCAGATTTTCCCGATTTTCTCCTGATTACTTCGCCCACAAAGCGGATTCCTTTCCCTTTATAGGGTTCCGGCATACGGAAGGAACGGATTTTGGCACACACCTGACCGATCAGTTGCTTGTCGGCGGATTCCAGAATAATCAGCGGGTTTTTATTACGCTCGGATTTGGTTTCCAGTTTGACTTCGTTCGGTAACTGGAGGTAAATACTGTGCGTATATCCCAGAGAGAGGTCTAACACCTGACCCGTACTCGACGCACGGTAACCGACGCCGACCAGTTCGAGTTCTTTCCTGTATCCGGCGGATACGCCAATGACCATATTGTTGACCAGGGCGCGATAGAGGCCATGCTGCGCACGGTACGTGCGTTCGTCGCCGGGACGTGTCAGGCTGATCACACCGTTGTCAATGTTAACTTTGATCGACGGGTTGATTTTCTCCGAGAGTTCGCCTTTCGGGCCTTTTACGGTGACGACATCGTCCTTGACGGTGACCGTCACGCCGGCCGGAATCTGAATGGGCAATTTTCCTATTCTTGACATTTTCTTTTCTCCTTACATTAACTGATGAAACATAATACTTCGCCGCCCACTTTCAGGTTGCGTGCTTCCTTATCCGTCATCACACCCCTGGAGGTGGAAAGGATGGCAATGCCAAGACCGTTCAATACTCTGGGTATATCCTTATAGCTTGTATACCTGCGTAAACCCGGTGTGGAAACGCGCTGAAGCGTTTTGATCGCATTCACTCTGTTTACCGGATCGTATTTCAAGGCGATTTTGATGGAGCCTTGAGGACCTTCGTCTACAAACTTAAAATTAAGTATGTAGCCTTTCTCAAAAAGGATTTTCGTAATTTCCTTTTTCAAGTTGGAGGCGGGCACTTCGACAATGCGGTGCTGCGCCTTGATTGCGTTGCGCAATCGTGTCAAATAATCTGCAATCGGATCTGTCATATTCTTTTTTAATTAAATTAATCCCGATATCGGGACAATATTTAATGCTTCCTTTCTTCTTACCAACTGGCTTTTTTTATACCGGGTATCAGCCCCTGAGATGCCATTTCGCGGAATTGTATGCGCGAGATGCCGAATTGACGCATGTAGCCTTTCGGACGTCCGGTCACTTTGCAGCGGTTGTGCAAGCGAACGGGGGACGCATTTTTAGGCAATGCCTGCAATGCGTCGTAATTGCCTTCGGCTTTCAGTTGCGTTCTTTTGGCCGCATACTTCTTCACCAGCCTGGCCCGCTTTACTTCACGGGCTTTCATTGATTCTTTCGCCATATATTCAATTCTTTTTTATATTCTTAAACGGCAAACCAAATTCTCTCAGGAGTGCATACCCTTCTTCATCTGTTTGCGCAGAGGTTACAAAGGTAATATTCATTCCCAATATTTTCGTAATATTGTCAATGTTTATTTCCGGAAAAATGATTTGTTCCTGGATTCCCAGCGTATAGTTTCCTCTTCCGTCGAGTTTGCTCTCGATTCCCTTGAAGTCGCGGATACG
>JAISWC010000293.1 GCA_031271245.1 Tannerella sp.
CGGACTCACTTTTATCGACAGGAACTGTTCCAGTATCTCATGGCTGCGGGCATAACATTCCAAATGTCCCGCATATGTCATCAACTCCTGCATGTAAGGGCTTATCCCAAAGCCAGGTCTGAGGCCAACCATAGATGGATTTGTCTTGATGATGGCTATTTCTCCAAACCGGGTGAGCGTTTTTTTTACGTCTATTTTCCGTTGCAGACGCTTCATTCAACTGTTTTTCCATATACTCACTGCCCGGTCTTTGCCATAAGTCTACAAAAGATTTTTCGTAATCGCAAAAATTTGGTTGACTCTTTAGTGATTCAAATTCTTCGTAATACTGGGATGCTACTGATAAAAATTTTCCCCTGTTCATATTTTATGGTTCGTTCAAAATCATATAAAAATCACGGAATTTCCAAGCGCATGCAATGAAAAACAGTTTTTTACAGAGGAAAGATACTTATTTAACGCGACAATTTGAATTGCACCCTACATTTGTTTTCATAAACACCTCTATTTATCACAGGATTATTATTGGGCCGTAAAGGCAGTGATTTTTTTCTTGCAGGGAGGAAAAAAATCTCCGTGTTTCCGTGTTTGAAAAAAAGTTGTATTTTTGTCCGGGTTTTGCTACTAAACAGAAACGGATATGCAACGAAAAGACATCTTTAACCAGTTCCAGAAGTTCCTGCATGAAACGGAAGGGGATTTTCATATCCTCGAACAGCGGGTGCCGGTGGAAGTTCAAATGGACTATTTCAACCATTCCAACCGGTTGCGCAAGTCTCTGCCCCGGTTGAGCGAGGCGGACTGTGAAGAATATCTCGCCCGGTTGCAGTCGCCGGACATGCCGGAGAAACAGAAAAAACAGCTTCTTTCCATCCTGGCCATATCCAGGCAGGCAAAGGCTTACGGGGTACTGAAACAGTATGTGACGGAATGTGCCCCGGCGTTAAGCCACTGGACGTACATGGCGCTGATGGAGAGCCGGATGACGCTGGAATCCGATCTGTCCGACGAAAAGCAAATCTACATCTCTACCGGACTGGGGGGCGAGGGGCAACGGCTCCGGTTCTTCATCCTGCTGATTGCTTCCGCCGATGCTCCGTTTCCGGACTATCAGCGGCAAGTGATCGAGCGGGAATTTGCCTATTTCCTGTTGAGGGAAAACGGAAAAATCGAACGCCTGACCGTCCGCGAAAGACATGTGGAACTCCTCGTGCTGCTTCCGATACAGACAAACATTAAATATTTGCTGGAGACAATCGTCCGCGAATGTAACCAGTACGGTAATTTCCTGTCGGATGACATGACGGTAACGAACGTGAAGGAATTGACCGGCGACGAAATCTCCAAGATTCTGCAATTGCATGGAAATCATCAGACAAGGTCTTAAATACGGAGTGGTAGGCATCGGAAACACACTGCTTTCGCTGGTGATTATCTGGATCATGACCCGGTACGGCGGATGCACGCCTGCGTTTTCGAATTTCACAGGATATGCCGCCGGACTGATAAACAGTTATCTGTGGAACAGGCAGTGGACGTTCCGCAGCAATGTAAAGTGGAAAAGCGGCGCCATTCGCTTTTTCGGAGTCTTTGCCGTGTGCTACGTGCTGCAACTGGGTGTGCTGCTGCTGCTGAACCGGTACTGTCCGGAACATCCGCCGGCGTATGACCTTTTCAGTCCCCTGTGGCTCCGGTTCAAGGTAGACCCGCTGTTCTACAACCAGATCCTGTCTACCGCCTTTTATACGGTCATTAATTTTATAATCAACAAGTTTTATACATTCAAAACCTGAACACGCATGGAAAAACTGTCCATTATTATTCCCTGCTATAACGAAGAAGCGTCGCTGCCGACCTCTTACCGGCGTACGCGGGACGTACTGAACACGGTCGAATACGACACAGAAATCATTTATGTGAACGATGGCAGCCGGGACCGTACCCGGGCGATGCTGGACGAAATCGCCGCGACGGACGCGCAGGTCAAAGTGATTCATTTCTCCCGGAACTTCGGACATCAGCCGGCCGTATCCGCCGGCATCAAACATTGCGACGCCGACTGGGCGATCATCATGGATGCCGACCTGCAAGACCCGCCGGAACTGATCCCCGACATCCTGCAGCGGTGCAGGGAGGAACAGGCCAACAGCGTCTACTGCGTCCGCCGGTCGCGCGAGAATGAGAGCCGGTTCAAGCGCATTTCCGCCAAGTTCTTCTATCGCACGCTGAACCGGATGATGAACGAGGTGAAATTTCCGCTGGACACGGGCGATTTCCGGCTGATTGACCGGAAGATCATGACTGAATTTAAACAGTTGCATGAACAGGGGAAATACATTCGCGGCCTGATCAGTTGGATCGGGTTCAGGCAAGTCCCGTTTTATTACGAACGGAAGGCGCGCGTGGCCGGCGAAACGAAATATCCTTTTCGCAAGATGCTGAGATTTGCTTCGACCGCCCTGCTCTACTTTTCCAAAAAACCGCTCCAGATGATGATGGGACTGGGATTCTTTGCCGTACTGGTGGGCATTTTCCTGGCCTTCTGGTTCACACTGGGCAAAATCTACGGTTTCAGCAATGCCGAAACAGGCTGGACATCGCTGATGACCGTCATCATCTTTTTCGGCGGCGTCCAGTTGCTGACGGTCGGCGTACTGGGACAGTACATCGGCGTGCTTTTCGACGAAATCAAAAAACGCCCCGAGTATATCATCGACGAAAGACGGAATTTCGTCAACAATCAGCCTGAAACAAATCAGGAAAGTGAATTTCAAAAAATATCCATGCGATGAATTACAATTTCAAAAGAAATACCGTCAAGTGTTTTAAAATGTTAAGATGGGGGGGGGGGCAAATCCCTTATTTCCAGTAATTTAGGATGTATGTTCCTGCCTGTGTACTTGCTGAGTCTGCTTCCGATGTCCTTTTTATACGGGTTGTCCAAAATAACATACCTGTTCCTCTTTCACTTGTTTGCCTACCGGAAACCGGTTGTGATACAGAACATCTCCCGCTCTTTCCCCGAAAAGCAATACTGGGAGGTGGATGCGACTGTGAAGGATTTTTATCATTCCTTCTGTGATAACCTGGCTGAGATTGTGAAGTCCGCTTCCATCCCTGCGCTACGGCAAAAGGAGAAAGTTCGGCTGATTGGTTTTGAACTGGTAACAAATCAAATAAAGCAGGGAAAGCATGTAATAGCAAGCATGGGACATTGCGGAAACTGGGAAATACTGAACATCCTTCCCTCCCTGTTCGATACGGACATGTATGCGGTATATAAACCTCTGTCGGTAAAATGTGTGGACAGGCTGTTTTTGAAAATCCGTTCCCGTTTCGGCATGAACCTGATACCCGATAAATCCGTTGCCCGTCACCTCATGTCAAACCGGATTCCATCGCTGTATTTTTTTCTCGCCGACCAGTGTCCCGCAGTTGTAAACCAAACCTACCGGTTCGATTTCCTGCATCAGAAGACGAGCGTATTTCCGGGTGTGGAAAAATTAGCCGGCAAGACCGGCGCCTGTGTGGTTTATCTCCATAACGTCCGCATTTCGCGTGGACTATACCGGATTGAATGCAGGGAAATCACTGCGGATTCCCGGTCTGTCGATGCAACGGAAATCACCCGCCGCTACGTCCGCCTGCTGGAACAGAACATCCGTGAGAATCCGGGCGGATGGCTCTGGTCGCACAAGCGCTGGAAACGGTAAAAGAAGACTGTAGAACCGTTCAAAAAACAGTCTCTCACCGGTCGCCGTAAGTGGAATGATACAGGAGGTTTGCCAGTTCGTTGTCGTCTCCGTATTGACGGAGGACTTTGGGCAAAAGCGGTTCGCGGATATGGACATGCAGCGTCTGGCCGCGCTTGTTGAACGCTTCGGACGGGACACGCAGGATGCGCAGTTTCCAGTTGATTTTTCCCAACCAGTAGAAAAAACGCGAGTTGCGACAGTCGAAATAAACGGGATAAACCGGTACGCCGGCCTTGCGAATCAGTCGAATCACATTGTGAGTCCAGGGCAAATCGCGTATCTGTTTTTTCCGGTTCAGGAAAGACATGGCGCCGGCGGGGAAAAAACCGGCCGGATGTCCGTTTTTCAGGTGTCCGAGCGCGAGCCTGACGCCGTTGACGTTGGCGCGGTTGGGGCCGGCCTCGGGGTCGGTACGGGGCACGACCGATATGAAATTGTCTTTCATGGCGCCGATTCTCGTCAGCACGCCGTTGACCATGACACAGAAGTCGTCGCGCCGCGAGGCGAAAATATCGATCAGGATGATGCCGTCCAGCGAACCGACGGGGTGGTTCGATACGGTGATGAATGCGCCGGGTGGCAGCGAATCAAGCCGTTCGGCGCCGTGTATCTCGTACTTTACATCCATCAGCGGGTCGGACAGCAAAGCCGACGTGAACGCCGACCCGCTCAAATGGCAATGGCTGGCATGAATCCGGTTCACCTTGTCCATGCCGATCAGTTTCAGCAGCTTTTTTCCCAGAAAAGTCCCCAGCCTGCTGCTGAAAACAGGAGACATTTCCTTCAAGTCGTCTATATCAATTACTGTTTTTTTCATTCCTTCGTCAATACATATTATCTTATCCGAACTCATGGCCTGCGACTTTTTCGGCGATCCGGCGGCACATTTTCTCATGCTTCCGGACCGACAGCCACAGGACCAGGTTGAGTACAATCCCTTCATAAATGAAATACACCCATACGTGTCCGCTTAACACGACCGTAAAGAGGATGACGGTGCGGCCGTTGAACGTCATCAGGTCGACGTAGCGTTTCATCAGCCGGCGGCTTTGCCTGCGGAAATCCTGCCGGAGCGTTTCCGGCAGGTCGTCGCCGTAGCGTTCGTGAAGGGTTTTCATCAGCCGCTGCAGCGCCGGCGTCAACTGTTCCTGCAGGCCGGTATAGGCTTCGTACAGAACATAAAAAAATTTATACAGGCCTCTTTTCATGGTTTTTTGCCGCGCCTTTACCTGCTCCAGGCTGCGAAATTCGCTGCCCTTTTCCCTGCTTACGAAATAGAGATGCAGCGTTTTGTAATAATCCGTGATATTGGCCTGCACCAGGTGGGAGAAGCCGGAAAGGGTGGCCGGCAGGAAAAACCACGCGGTTCCGAAGGCATGGGTCAATTGCAGGGCAAACGCTACATAGATCAGCGTAAACCAGATGTCGCTGGCCACGCCGTCCAGGATGCGGCCTATTTCCGATTTCCGCCCCGTCAGACGCGCCAGCTGGCCGTCGACGCAGTCCAGCACGTTGGCCAGGATCATCAGCAGAATGCCCGCCAGGCTACAGGTCCACCGGTTGAAATAGAACAGGTATCCACTGCCGGCGCCGACGAAAATGGAGACGACGGTCACCATGTTCGGCGTGATTTTTGTGTTACGGAACGCACACGCCAGCCGATAGCCGACAGGGCGATAAAAATACAGGTCAAGAGCGTTTTCCGTTTCCACGGACTTGAGCGACAATTCAAATTCCTCTTCTTTCTGTTTATTCTTCTTCATTTTTCGTTCATTTATAAGCATAACCGCCGCTGACGGTGATGATTTCTCCCTCAAAATAAGTGTTTTCAATCAACATTTTATAGACTTCCGCCACTTCCTCCGGACGGCAAAAGCGTCCCGATGCCACTTTTCCCTCAATGCTCCGGCGGATTTCCGCGGGTTTGTCCTTTTGCCATTCGGTGTCCACAAACCCCGGCGCTACGGCGTTCACCCGAATGCGGAGGGGGGACAGGAACTTGACCAGGTTTCCGGTCAGTGCGTGTACGGCAGCCTTGGTCACGCCATACGCCAGCGAGGTGGCATGAGGCTCGATGCCCATCAGCGACCCGGTGAAGACAACGCTTCCTCCCGGCTGTATCCGTCCGGCAATCCGCTGCAAAAGAAACACCGGGAAATGTACGTTTGCAAAAAAGGTACGCTCCCATTCCGCCAGCGTCATCCGTTCAAACGGTTCCCGGTAAGTCAGTCCGGCGTTGAGCACGACCGCGTCGAGCATTGTCATGTGTTCCGCCAGGCAAGCGTCGATGACATCGATGGAGCGTGCATCCGCAATGTCGGCCTGCAGCACGGATACGGATACGCCGTGCGCCGCGCGGATTTCACCGGCCGTGGCTGCGGCGGCCGCATGGTCGGAGCCGTAGGTCAGCAGCAGATCGTATCCTGCTCCGGCCAGGCAGGAGGCAACCGCTTTGCCGATACCTTTGGTGCCGCCCGTGATAAAAGCCTGTTTTGCCATGTCCGTCCTTTTGTTTATTGTGGCGTCTTTACCGATTCCGGTTTGGATTTCCGCTGTTCCTGCAAATGTTTTTCGTAGGAGTCGTAAATCGTCTTTTTCAGGGAAGACGACGAAACCCCCGTCCCGTACGGGAAATAAAATACCTGCACGCCGAGGTCTTTCAGGTAGTCGTATTTGCCATACCAGTCGTCTCCCACGACGAAGGCGTCGATATTCAGTTTCCTGACCGTTTCCGAATGGTCGAGCGTGTGCTGCGGCACGACGATGTCGGGCGTTTTCAGCGCTTCAATGATTTGGAGAC
>JAISWC010000043.1 GCA_031271245.1 Tannerella sp.
TTTTGCAGGCTCCGGATTTTTTCCTCGACGGTATTGGTTGAGATGAAGCGGTAAGCGATGACGGGTTTGTCTTGTCCGATGCGGTGCGCACGGCTCAGCGCCTGCATCTCGGCTGCCGGGTTCCACCACGGGTCGACGATGAACACATAGTCGGCTGCCGTCAGGTTCAGTCCGACACCGCCGGCTTTGAGCGAAATGAAGAAGCAGTGCACCTGCGCATTGTCCATGAAATGGCGGATGGCGTCTTCGCGTTCCCGGCCGGTCATTTCGCCCGTGAGCATGGCGTAGCGCCAGCCTTCGGCGTCGAATTTCCCGGCCAGCAGGCGGAGATGGCGGACATACGACGAAAAGACAAGCACCTTGTGTCCGCTTGCCCGCAGGCTTTCGAATGCAAGGACGATTTGCTCGAACTTGCCGGAATCTTCCGCATAGTCGGGAAAAATCAGACGGGGATGGTTGGCGATTTGCCGCAGTCTGTTCAATCCTTCGATGGCCATGAAGCGGTCTTTCCTGTCCGGCGCCTCCGTTATTTCCCAAAGGACGTTCCGGATACGGTTTTTCTCGGTATCGTAAAGCGTTTCCTGCGTTTCGGTCATGTCGCAGTAGATGGTTTCCTGTTGCAGCGGCGGCAAATCGGGCGTCACTTCCTCTTTGGTGCGCCGCAGCAGGAAGGGAGCGATGATTTTCCTGAGCCGCGCTTCCTGCTGTTCGTCTTTTTCTTTCACAACAGGCTGGATATAGTGTTTCCTGAAGGAGGCGTAACTGCCGAGGAATCCCTCATTTATAAAGTTGAACTGCGTCCACAGGTCGTCAAGCGAATTTTCGATGGGTGTTCCCGTCAGCGCCAGCCTTTGGACGGCCGAAAGTTGCATGACCGCCTGACAGGACTGCGATTCCGCATTTTTGACATACTGGCTTTCGTCGAGAATCACTACCTGAAAGGGATAGTCGCGGAGGTACGCAATATCGTTGCGCACCGTGCCGTAGGACGTAATCACCACCTGACAGTGTTTAAACGTCCGGGTAATATCCTGTGTGCGCTGGCGGCTGTTTCCCGCATAAATCATCGTACGCAGTTGGGGGGCAAAGCGTTTCAGTTCGCTGTGCCAGTTGTGAAGCAGGGAAAGCGGCGCTACAACCAGCGAGGCCGTCAGGCGCGACTGCGGCGTAGCGAAGAGCGATAACTGGCCGTCGGGCGAAACGTCCGTTTCCATTTCCTTTTTCGCAGTGTCATAGATATATTGCAGCAAGGCGATGGTTTGTATGGTTTTGCCCAACCCCATATCGTCGGCCAGACATCCGCCGAAGCCATGACGGTAGAGGTGTTCCAGCCAGTAGAAACCCTCGCGCTGATAGGGGCGAAGCAGCGTGGACAGGTGTGCAGGCAGGGAACGCTCGGCAGACGCCTGCAGGTAATTCCTGAGCGCATTGAAACCACTCTCCGTCAACGATTCGTGCATGGCCAGTTCCAGTGTTTGGACGTGCATTTTCTTCAATTTTATCCGCGTATTTTCTTCCCGGCCAAACAGGAACAGTTCCGTATATTTTTCAAACCACTCGCGGGGGAGAATAAAGACGGTGTTGTCCGGCAGGATAAATTCCCTTTTCCCGTTCAGGATATGCTTCCGGAAATGGCTGAGCGGGAATTGATACCGGCCGATGGCAACCATCATGTGCACGTCGAACCAGTCTGGTTTTTCTTCGTAGGATGCCTGCAGGGAAACCGCACCGGTGAAATAGGGCGTTTCCAGTTGCGATTCGACAACAAAATCCCGGTTCAGGACGTCCTGCTTCCGGTTTATCCATTCGAGCAGACAGCAGGAATCGGAAGCATCTTCCGCGTAGAAATGATGCGTGCCTTTCCGCATCAATCCCTCGCGCAGCAGTGTATCGACAAGGCCGGTTTCCCATTCAATATCTCTTGTGTGCCAGCAAATTACCGGCGATCCATTTTCTTTTTCCAGCCTTGCCGTTTTCCGTTTCGAAGTGTCGGGATAGACCCGGTCGTCGTCGCCATAGCGGAAAGAAAGAATCAGTGTCAGGTTCATATTCAAATCCTTTTCCAGCGAGAGACAGGCTTTTTTGGCCGGCTGCAACTCGCGGACGGGAATCCCTTCGATATGTGTCTCGTACTTCACCAGCATTTTGCACACGAAAGATTTCAGATATATCTCCTCGGAATGCGGCGGAACCTGAACGTATTCCTTTGTAAAAAACGGCGCAATCTTTTTTGCCTCAATATCTTCGATGCGGTGAATACTTCTGTCCGTCAAAAGAATACACGGTTTTTCGGAGATGACGATATTGCGCCGGCCATTTAGGGGAAACGCTTTGCCGTCGTTGGTGAGCGAAATGGAATAGCGCAGGCTGCCGGAATCCTTTACAAAACGGAAAACGCAATGCGTCGGCGAAGGCAGCAGGAATATTCGGTCATGTTCATACAGCATGTAGCCGGACCGTTCTTTTCGAATGAAAACCGGAATGCCGGTCTGGTGTATGATTTCCGTGATCTTGCGGTTCGCCGTTTCGATACGCGGCCGGACAATTTTTTCGAACAGGCTTGCGGACATTTCATTTTTAAAGGCAACAGTCGATTGTGTTTTGGAATAGGCTCTCATCAGTTCGCGGTCGGAAATCTCGTTGACCAGCGAGATGAGCCGGAGCAGTTCGGCGGAAGCGCCGCGCTTTTCCTCTTCCATCCTGTTCGGAACGCCCCGTATATGCATGCATTGCACTTTGCCGGGATAAACTTGCGCCGAATAAACATTAAATTTCCATCCGAAGACGCTGTGTTCGGAAAGAACGGCAATCAGTATGTCTGTTTCCATTGAAGCTAAAAATAGGAGAAATCGCGAGGACAAAACCTGTTATAAAGTGAAAGGCGGGATTTCCCGTCAGGAAATTCCGCCTTTTAGTGTTACATATCAATTACTTTATTATCTCACCAAGCTCGTAAACGCCGAATCCGCTGCATATTTTGCAAATTCAAGATCAAGCCCTGCTTCCTTGGCCAGCGCCGGTTTCTTGGCAATGGCAGCTTTCAGGTTGCTGATGACACTGCTCGTATCGTTCGTGCGGGCAGCTACGACGGCCTTCAGATAGTCGGTAATGGCATCCGGAGCGGCAACGGCATTCAATGTCTGGGAGGCTTTGCTGTAGTCCTTGGTCAGGATTTGCGCCAGCGCTGCGTTGTTGCTCTTGGTTGCGCCGAACGAACTGACGGCTTTGGCATATTCGCCCTGTTCCAGATAGAGTACACCCAGGGCTTCGCCCAGTTCGGGAACGTTCGATGCGCCACCAATCAACTGCTGTGCTTTGGCAATGTCGCCCTTTGTCAAGGCGATCAATCCCAGATTGACATTCGATTCGCTGTTGTTCTTCACGCCGTTGGCCTTGCTGAACAGTTCTTCCGCTTTGGCCAGGTCGCCACTGGCAAAACGTCGCGTACCGAGGTTGTTCCATGTACGGTAGTCGTTCGGGAACTGCTGGGTGGCTTTGCTGTAGATGGATTCCTTGTCGGTCGCATTTTTCGTCAGCGTGGCGGCATAAAGCAGTTCTTCGATATTCAGCGCACCCGCGTTGTTTTGTGCCAGATTGCTGATTTCCTCGTCGGACTTGCCGATGATTTCAATGTTGGCAATCAGGCGTGAACGGCGCAGTTGCGGAAGGATTTCATCAGCCAGCGCTTTGAATACCGACGAGATGTTTTTGATTTCGCGTTCTCTTTCTTCCGGATCTTTGTACATAGAAAGTACGCGCAACACGAGGTCCTTGTCCTGAAGATTCGATTTCGATACCAGTTCCTGGAAGCCTTCCCAGTCCTGAGCTGTGTAATGCGCATCTACCGGCACGTCGATTTTGCGTTTCTTCAACTCTTTCGCCAGATACTTGGAAGTGTTGGCTTCACGTTTTCCGGCCAGGGCGTCATTCAGTTTCACGCCACCGTCGGGAGAAGCATAGGCTGAAATTTCAACGGCAACGTTCTGGTTCGGCGCTTCATACGCATTTTCAACCAGGTCTTGCCAGTCTTTTATTTCACCCTTGTTCAACTCTTTCGAGCGCAACTCGGCTTGCTGGATCAGGAAGAGGATGTTTGCATCGTAGGCTTCCTTGATGATCCGCTGGAACTTGTCCGGGCCGATGGCTGGAGTGGCTGTACCTGCATCTGCCAGCGCCGACGTAGCAATTACGCCGTCGGCGATTTTGATATCCGGCAGTTTGACGGCTTTGTTTTTGATTTTCGCATCGAAGGTCAGGTACAGTTCCGATTTTTTCATTTCGGGTTTATACTTGAACGTCGATTTCAAAGTCACGTTTCCACCCGAACTGTAAGGGATGGACTGATTGTTAGCCTTTACCTTTTCTCCCTGATACGTGTACGCTGTGCCCCACGTTTCACCAGAGGCGTAGCGAAGTACCGGAGTAATGGTTACGACTGCATTTTTGTTAAACCATTTGGCAGGATAAGTGACACTGATGGTAACAGGCACTTGTCCGCCTACGGCTTCAAGCGGTTGAGGATCAGCCTTAATGTACTGATCCGATAACGGTTTCAGCTTCCCTGAACAGGAAGCAAGCGCAAGAATTGCGGCCATTGCAAGGAATGGCAAGAAAGTTTTTTTTCTCATAATGACTGTAATTTAGTTAAAAATATTTATTTGTTCTTCTTATATTAATCCAATAATCTTCGTTTTCCCAATTTCGTGCAAAGCTAAAATTTTTTTCTGTAATCAGAAAACTTGAATGGATAAAATTATCGCCATTAACGCTAATTAACTATGTAGCGCCTTCAATTTGATGAAGAAGCCTCCATTTTCCTTTGTATTATGGTAGGGTATGAAGAAAGAGGAAATGGATCTTATCATCGTCCGGCAACCGGACGGGTCGGCTTCACCGGACGACAAACAGACGCTCCGGCAGTGGCTGAGGGCCTCGGAGGTGAAGCGCACGGATTACCGCGAAAGGCGGAATTTGTAGCTGTCGTGCGATGCGGCACTCCGTGACGACTCCGAAACCGCCGGGGCATTGAACCGGCTCCGGCGGCGGATACGAAATGAATATATATTATAATGTGAAGGGAAAGTTGCCGGTGAGACCGGTCATCGTATAACGGGCGGCTGATCACCAAACAGGACGTCATGACGACCGGTTTCGGAATGAAGAAGCCTTAACCCTTCACTGTTCTTCTTTTTTTCTCCCTGAATCGCTGAATTTCGTCGAAACATTTTGGTAAAAAGAAAAAATGCTATATCTTTGCGCCGCATAAAAGAATACTCTGATAAATGTTTGTTCTATGGTGTAATGGTAACACGTCAGATTCTGGTCCTGAAATTCCAGGTTCGAGCCCTGGTAGAACAACGTAAAAAAGAACATATCTAAATATAATAATCCGCTGATGAACGTGATAAAATACCCCTCCGAGGCGGAATGGCCTTTGTTGCAGCAGCGTCCGGCACTGGACGTGACGTCTCTGTTCGACACGGTAAGAACCGTGCTGAACGATGTGCACGGCGCGGGCGATGCAGCCATCCGGCGTTACGGCAAGCAGTTTGATAAAGTATGGGTGGAACGGTTGCAGGCAACGCCGGAGGAGATCCGCGAGGCGGAGCGGTTGCTGCCGGAAGACTTGAAGCAGGCCATCCGCACGGCGCAGGCACACATCGAAACCTTTCATGCCTCGCAGCGCTTTACGGCGCAGAAAGTGGAAACCGCTCCCGGCGTTACCTGCTGGCAAAAGGCGGTTGCCATCGAGAAAGTCGGGCTGTACATTCCCGGCGGGACAGCGCCTCTGTTTTCCACTGTGCTGATGCTGGCCGTGCCGGCGCGTATTGCGGGCTGCCGCGAGATTGTGCTCTGTACGCCCCCCGACCGCGAGGGCAAAGTGCATCCGGCCATCCTGTTTGCCGCACAGACAGCCGGAGTGGACAAGGTCTTCAAAGTCGGCGGTATTCAGGCCATTGCCGCCATGACGTACGGTACGGAGACCATCCCGAAGGTCTACAAGATTTTCGGCCCCGGAAACCAGTACGTGATGGCTGCCAAGCAGTGGGTCAGTCTTTCGGAAGTGGCGATCGACATGCCCGCTGGGCCTTCGGAAGTAGAGATCATCGCCGACGAAACGGCGTATCCGGCTTTTATCGCCTCCGACTTCCTTTCGCAGGCAGAACATGGCGCCGACAGCCAGTCGATGTTGCTGACCACCTCCGAACGGCTGGCGGAAGAAGCGATGCGCGAAGTCGAACGACAACTGGAACGGCTGCCACGCCGGTCGCTGGCCGAACAGTCGCTGGCAAACAGCCGGATCATTCTCCTGAAAGACATGGACGAAATCGTCGCCTTTACCAATCGCTACGCACCGGAACACCTGATTATCCAGACTGCCGACTACGCGGCGCTGGCCGGGCGGATTCGCAATGCCGGGAGCGTCTTCCTCGGGCCATACACGCCGGAAAGCGCAGGCGACTATGCCTCCGGCACCAACCATACGCTGCCCACGAAAGGATATGCGAAAATGTACAGCGGGGTGAACCTGGACAGTTTTATCCGAAAGATTACCTTTCAGGAAATTACCGGAGACGGTCTTCGCGGCTTAGGCCCTGCCGTCGAAATCATGGCGGAGTACGAACAGCTGGATGCCCATAAAAATGCCGTTTCCGTCAGGCTGGCAGCCTTGTCACGAAATCAATCAAACGAATAGAAGAAAATGGATACAAACAAGTTAGTTCGCGATAATATACGCCGGCTGAAACCTTATTCCAGTGCGCGGAGCGAGTTTCAGGGCGAGGCTTCCGTCTATCTGGACGCCAATGAAAACCCGATGAATGCGCCTTACAACCGTTATCCCGATCCGCTGCAAGGGGAATTGAAGGCGAAGATTGCGAAACTCAAAGGTGTCCGTCCGTCGCAGATCATGCTGGGTGTGGGCAGCGACGAGCCGATCGACCTTGTCTTCCGCATTTTTTGCGAACCGCGACAGGACAATGTGGTGGCAATTGAACCGACTTATGGTATGTACCGGGTGTGCGCCGACATCAACCATGTGGAATACCGCGGAGCGCTGCTGAATCCGGATTATACGCTGGACGCCGGCCGGCTACTGGCGGCTGCGGACGAACATACCAAAGTGGTTTTCCTTTGTTCGCCGAACAATCCTGCGGGCAATCTGCTGGATCGCGACGCCATGCGCCGGGTGGTGGAACGCTTTGACGGCATGGTCGTCATCGACGAAGCCTACGTGGATTTTTCTTCCGAACCCTCGTGGTTGACGGAACTGGATCATTATCCCAACCTCATTGTGTTTCAGACATTCTCGAAGGCGTGGGGACTGGCTTCCGTACGTTGCGGCATGGCCTTTGCCGCGGAAGAAATCATCGCTTATTTCAACAGGGTGAAATATCCGTACAATCTGAATCTCCTGACGCAGCAGTTCGTGAGCGAACAGCTCGACCATGCTCCGCGGATGCAGGAATGGGTGGCCGGCCTGTTGGCCAGGCGTACCGTACTGGCGGCGGAACTGGCAGCGATCCCATGGGTGCGGAAAGTGTATCCTTCCGACGCCAATTTTCTGCTGGTCAAAGTGCCCGATGCCAATGCGCTGTATGAAAAGCTGGTGTCGCAGGGCATCATTGTCCGCAATCGCAATCATATCTCCCTGTGCACCGGCTGCCTGCGAATCACCGTAGGCACCGAGGCCGAAAATAATGCATTGATCAGGGCTTTGCATGCATAAGCCGAAATGGTTGGTTATAAACGGTAGAATTTTTCAATTTCTTTCCCTGTTGGACGAAATAATCCAAAAAGAAATAATCTTTTCCCCTGACTGCGCAATGTCAAAAAAAACACCTACATTTGCAAGATTTTTAAGATGTACATAGAAGAAAAGTAGAAAGAAAAACAATGAATGTAATTAACAAGACAATTGATTTGGGTGATGGAAGAAGCATCATCCTCGAAACCGGAAAACTGGCCAAGCAGGCCGACGGTTCTGTAACCGTCCGGATGGGTAATACCGTATTGCTGGGCACCGTATGTGGCGCCAAAGAAGCCACTCCCGGTACGGACTACATGCCTTTACAGGTAGACTACAAGGAGAAATTTTCGGCCTTCGGCCGTTTTCCGGGAGGTTTCACGCGCAGGGAAGGCAAACCCTCCGACTATGAAATCCTGACCTCCCGTCTGGTTGACCGCGTGTTGCGCCCGCTGTTCCCGGACAATTATCATGCCGAAGTGTTTGTAAATGTCATACTGTTCTCCGCCGACGGCGAAGACATCCCCGATGCACTGGCTGGACTGGCCGCCTCAGCCGCGCTGGCCGTATCGGACATCCCGTTTAACGGCCCCATTTCGGAAGTCCGCGTCGGACGGGTAAACGGCAAATACATCGTCAACCCCACCTACAGCCAGTTGGAAAAGGCCGACATCGACATTATGGTGGGTGCAACCATCGACAACATTATGATGGTGGAAGGCGAAATGGACGAAGTACAGGAAGCGGACATGCTGGAAGCCATCAAGGTGGCGCATGAAGCCATCAAGCAACACTGCCGCGTGCAGCTGGAACTGATGGAAGCCTGCGGCAAGACGGTGAAGCGCGAATACTGTCACGAAGAAAACGACGAAGACCTGC
>JAISWC010000090.1 GCA_031271245.1 Tannerella sp.
TCAACAACATATCCCGCTGCTGAAGGCCGGAAAAGAGGTAGCTCTCTTCCACCAGCGCCTTGACGGCCATATCCATGCGTGGTATGCCGCCCCGGTCGTAGCCTTCCAGCAACCGGAAAATATCCTCCGGAGCCGCAGTTGTCAGAAAGTCCCGGTCCAGTTTCAGGGAACGGTAGACCATCTGAATCTGTTCGGGAATCTGCCGGGTCGCACCCGTTTCGCGCCGGCTGATTATTTGGGCGATGACCTTCCCCAGCTCCTCAATCTGTACCATGATGAAATCTCGTCGTAACATATTTGCCGTATTTTGCGCAAAGGTATGAAAATTCAAGGATCCGGGGAGTCGCTTTTTTGTGTACTTTTGTCGCATGAAAACGTATTGTTTTGATGAAATCATTGAACGGCGGGGTACGGACTGCCTCAAGTACGACCGCCTGGACAGGTACTTCGGAAAAAAGGACCTGATGCCTTTCTGGGTAGCGGACATGGATTTCCGTACGCCCGACTTTATTGTTGACGCGCTGAAGGAACGCTGTGAACATCCCGTTTTCGGCTACACGTTCCCCTCCGACACCTACGCCGAAAGTATCCGGCGCTGGGTACATGCGCTGTACGGGTGGGACGTCCGGAGCGAATGGCTCAGTTTTATTCCCGGCGTGGTGAAGGGAATCGCACTGGCGCTGGAATATTTTACCCGTCCGGGCGACGGGGTGATTATCCAGTCTCCCGTCTATCATCCGTTCCGCATCGTGCCGGAGGCGCTGCACCGGCGGGTGGTGTACAATCCGCTACGGCTGAGAGACGGCGTCTACGAAATGGACTTCGAGCAGCTGGAGTCGGTCATCGACGGGCGCTGCAAGGCGCTGATACTCTCCAGTCCGCACAATCCGGCCGGCATCGTCTGGAAAAGGGAAACGCTGCAAACGCTGGCGGAGATATGCCACCGGCGCCGCCTGCTCGTGATTGCCGACGAGATACACGCCGAAACGGTCTATCCCTCCTTCACGCACCATCCGTTTCCGACCGTATCGCGCGAGGCGGCGGAATGCAGCATCACCTTCATGGCGCCCAGCAAAACGTTCAACATCGCGGGCATCGTATCCTCTTACGCCATCGTTCCGGACGACACGCTACGCCGTGCATTCTACGCCTTCCTCCGGGCCGGCGAGTTTCACGAGGGAACAATCTTTTCCTACATCGCCGCGACAGCCGCCTATACGCACGGCGCGGAATGGCGTCGCCAAATGCTGGATTACGTAATGGGGAACATGTCGCTGGTCGACACCTTCCTCCGCGAGCATCTCCCGCAAATCCGTCTCTATCCGCCGCAGGCTTCTTTCCTGGCCTGGCTGGACTGCCGTGAAACGGGGCTGTCTCACCGGGAACTTGTCCGGCTGATGGAAGACGGCGCCGGCCTTGCGCTCAACAGCGGCGTCACGTTCGGAAAGGAAGGAACCGGTTATATGCGGATGAACGTCGGCTGTCCGCGCTCGCGGGTCGAAAAGGCGCTTTACGCCCTGAAACAGGCGGTGGAAAAGAATCATTGTTTATAGAGTAGTTAGTAGAGCAGTAGACGGTAGCAACGGAAATCTCCAAACAGCCCTCTACTAACTACTAACTATCCGGAACACGGTTTTCAGTTCTTCAAGACCGGAAATAATCACGTCTGCCGTTTCATGTCCTGTGTAAGATTGCCAGCCGGTGTTCTTCAGCCAGACCGTTTTACAGCCCAGCGACGCTGCCGAAAGGATATCCTTGTCGTACGAATCGCCGATCACCGCGACTTCGCCGGCCTGCAAATGCAGCGCCTCCAGACCCAGTTTGAAAATCTGCGGGTCGGGCTTGCGGACCCCGCATACCGCCGATTCAATGACGATCGGAAAAAACGCATCCAGTTCGAAATCTTTCAATACGGACGCCATATTCCCGTAAAAGTTGGACACCAGCGCCAGCGGATATTTTTCGGAAAGCGCCGCGATCACGGGACGCGCCGCCTCCACCGAACGCCGCGCACAGGCATATCCATACGCTGCGATGCGCTGTTTCAACTCCGGTGTGGCCTGTTCTGCCGTCAACAGTTGATGCGTCTTAAGCCATTCGATCTGAAGGTCTGCTTTCAGTCGCAGCATGTCTAAAAAGGTATGATGAGGCTGTACGAACGGATGCCTGCCCAGTGTCCGTTCACCATGAACGTAGGCCTGCCGGAAAGCCTCCCTGGTTACCGGCGTCTGTTCCAAAAGGTACGCCTGCCACAATACCTCCGACCAGTGCACGCCATTGCTGTCAATCGTGCCGCCGTAGTCGAAGATAATCCCTCTGATGAAATCCGGATGCAGCGCCATGATTCAGGATGCCAGCTGTTTTTCAAATGCCGCACAGAAGCGTTCGTGTGTGAACACCATGTATACCAGCATACCGTTGAGTACGGTCAGTTCGAACACGAAATACAGCCACGGCATGTCGATAAACAGGGCGATAAACAAAGCCATTACCCGCGTGTTGAACGACAGCATGTTTGCATATTTCATCAGCGGAAGGCTCTTTGCGCGAAACGTCGCCCGGAAATGTTCCGGTATTTCGCCGCGATACTTTTCGCGGAGCCGTCCCATCATGCGCCGGAAGCGGGGTGCCCAGGCCTCCTGTCCCACAGTATATTGAAGATAGAAATATTCAACCGGTTTGAGTATTCCGTTGCGTTTCCACGTCAGTTTCCGGTAATTTTCCATCAGAATGGCCGTGTCGGACAGTTCGCTCCCCGACTCACCCTTCAGGAAGTGCAGATGTATGTTCCGGTAATAATCCGCCATGGCGGCCTGTTTGCTGTGGCAAAACCCGGTGACGGCGGCCAGCAGCCACACCCAGGCGCCCCAGAGCGGCATCAGACGGAAACAGATGGCGGCATAAATGGTGATGAACCACAATTCGCCGCTTGCACCGTCCAGTATCCGTCCGAGCGGCGTTTTACGGCCGGTCATGCGTGCCAGCTGTCCGTCGGCGCTGTCGTACGAGTTTGCCCAGACCAGCAGCAGCATCCCGAGGAGATTCACTTTCAAACTGGAAAAATAAAAACAGATACCCGCCGCTATCCCGATGACGATGCTTATCACCGTGACGGTATTGGGCGAAACGCCCAGCCGGTTAAAAAACAGCGCCCAGCGATAACCTACCGGACGGTAAAAATGAAGATCGATAAATTCTTCCGTATCCATCGATTTGAGCGTGGATTCCATTTCCCTTTTCATTTGTTTGTTATTCTCATTCATACTTTTCTCTGTTCAAAAATTCAATCTTTCCGCGAACGGATTTCGTCGAGAATACAGGCGGCGATATGAGGCACGGCGCTGTCGCGACAGGGGGCGAAACTCGGCCAATCGTTGAAATCAATCAGCCGGATGACGCCGTCGCCGGACACGATGCAGTCGCCACCGTAGATCCGGATATTCAATGCCTCCGCGGCTTTGCGGCTGAGCGCCCAAAGCTCTTCTTCGGCAAACGGGTAACCTTTGGCCGTTCCGTTGATTTGCTCCAGTCCGAACTTGCCGTGCTGGATATCCGGGTAAAACCAGTAGAAAAAAGAAGTGCCGGCTACTCCATAAAACTTGATCAAATCGCCTGTGAGGTGTTCGTTCACAACCGCCGTTTCGATACCCCGCATGGCAAATTCCTTCAGGATGTCTTTCGCTTCGTCGGGGTGCCGCACGTAGGTCACGTCCTCGCGGTGAATCGCATGGAAATCGCCCCGTTTGACCCAGCAGTTATAAAACCCGGCTGCGTGGATGGCTTCGACCGGGTCTTCGTCGGTTCGGAGAAACAGGCTGCGCGGATGGGCGATCCGGCGCGAAAGCAGTCGCCGCGTCATTTTCTCGCGCGTACAGTTTTCGATCCCGTAAGCGGAATTGATGACCAGCCGCCCCTCGTCTTCAAACTGCTTCAACCGGCGGATAGACTGGCGGTCGCGCACCATGCTGAAGAGCGCATTTTCCGGTATTTCCCGCGTCAACAGGTCGGATTCGATATATTCGTTCACCGCATAACCCTTGCTGCGCAAATGTTCCGCCGTCTGCAAAAAAACGGCGGCATCATTTCCTATATGATTCGGGGAATACAAATTACCCCGGCGGATACCGGCAATTGTCTGTTTCATCATGCATCTGTTTTTTAAAAAACGCCCCCAAAGATAATGGAAAAATTCAATGCAGCCCTGTTTCCCGGACAGGAAATGGTATGGAATCGTTGCGTTTCGATTCGTTGAATTTTTGAATAAATCGCCGTTTGACACGTTCGAAGCTGTCCCTCAGTTCCGCCCTGACGGGACAGGCCGGCGGGGATTCGATCTTCAGCGGATTGATGGGCGTCCCGTTCCGGTAGACCCGGAAATCGAGATGCGGTCCGGTAGAAAGACCGGTAGAACCCACATAACCGATCACGTCGCCCTGCCGGACGTGCTGCCCAACGCTCAGCCCACGGGCAAATCCGTGTAGGTGCATGTAGGTCGTCGCATACGTGGGATTATGCTGTATCTTCACGTAATTCCCGCCGCCTCCGTCCTGAAAGCCTTTGGCAATGACCTTGCCGTCGCCGATGGTTTTGACGGGCGTACCGGTCGGCGCGGCATAATCCACGCCATGATGCGCCCGGTAATACTTCAGCACCGGATGAAAACGGCTGTTGCTGAAGCGGGAGGTGATGCGGAAGAAATCCAGCGGCGCTTTCAGGAAAGAGCGCCGGAGACTTTGTCCGTCGGCGTCGAAAAATTCCGGAAGGCTGTCTTGTGTAAAGGGAATGGCCATGTAGGTGCGTCCCTGGTGCATGAACGTGGCGGCATCGACGGACAGTTTCAGCGAAACCGTATCGTCGATAAAGGATTCCGTATAAAATACGCAGAACGAATCCGTCGGCTGAAGCTCGAAAAAATCAATCTGCCAGGCAAAAATATCCGACAGGTGGATGGCCAGTACGGGGTCAACCCCCTCCGATTTCATCTCCATCCACAGCGACGTGCGGACGGATTTTTCCAGATACCGCCGTTTTTCCCGAATCTCCTTTCTGTAGAGGCGCGCCTGTATGGAATCGCCCGTCAAGTCAACGATGACATGATCCGTCCGTGAACGGGCGAAAACAAGGTGTGTCACCTGCGGGATGCTGTCCCGCGTAGTCAGTACGTGCCAGGGCAGGCCTTCATACAGTTTTTTGGGATCGAGCAGGGAATCCGTTACCTGAAGGACTGCTTCGCGTCCGGGAGCGAGTTTCAGGCCGGAAAGGAGTAGCGACAGGTTGTCGCCCCTGCGAATCCTGTGCCCGGCGACCTCCAGGGAATCCACGCAAATGTCATATAAATACGCCGTTCCGGGCCGTTTCCCCGTCATTTCATTTCGTGCGGTATCCGGTGTTTCCTGATGTGCTCCGGCGCCCGAATTTCCGGGCTTGCACGAACAGACCCATCCTGCAGCGGCAAGCAGTCCGCAGACAGCAAACAGATGCATCAAACCAAACCGTTTCGCCTGCCGGTTTTCCGTCTTTCGGCTCCGGACGTTTGCAGGGCGTGGCCATTCGGAAGGTTGTGTTCGCCGCGTACTGCATCCGTTCGGGCGCATTTTTTTTCCGTCAATCATACTTCAAGGCGCTTTTTCGTTCAGTGGCTGTTCCCGCATTTCGTAATCCGGGTATAACAAATACTTCCTGCGCGTTTCCCGGTAACGTTCCAGGTCGGGCTGCCAGGCGGCGCGTATTTCCCTTTCGGTATATCCGGACAGAATCTGCATTCTTAACGCTTTGGTTCCGGCCAGCAGATCAAACCAGCGGGCATGAGTAAAGAACGGTTTGCTGTCTTTTCCCAGGCGGCGGTAAAAGTCGAGGAGAAATTGCAGGGTCAATCCGCCCCCGAAAGGCTCGTTGCGCAGATCTGTGCCATAACAAAGCCGGTCTTTGTGCACGGGGTTGCTGTCAAGTCCGGCAATCGCGACCGGCGTAAAGGTAAAATCTCCGGCTTCGGGATTCGGACAGCCCAGCGCCTGAAAGGGGAAATACGTCCCGCGTCCCACGCTGATATCCGTCCCTTCGAACAGGCACAGGGACGGATACAGGCGGATCGCCTGTTCGTTCGGAAGGTTGGGCGACGGCCTGACCGGCAGACGGTAAGGATCGCCGTGGCGCCAGTTTTCCATCCGGACGACGGTGAGTCGGCAGCGCCGGCCGCCCTGCAACCATCCTTCTCCGTTGATCATCATCGCCAGTTCGCCGACTGTCAGTCCGTGCAACAGCGGGATCGGATGAATACCTACAAAAGATCTGTATCCCGGTTGCCGTACCGGGCCGTCGACGTAATCGTTCGGGTTGGGGCGATCCAGCACGACGAAGGCAATCTCCTGTTCGGCGCAGGCTTCCATAAGGTAGTGCATGGTGCTGATGTAGGTATAAAAACGCGCCCCGACATCCTGCATGTCGAAGACAATCATATCCAGACCGGAAAGCTCTGTCGCCGCCGGTTTGAATCGTTTGCCGTAAAGCGAAACGACCGGAATGCCGGTTGACGCATCGAGATGGTTTTTCACACGGGCGCCGGCGTCTTCCGTTCCGCGGAAACCGTGTTCGGGTGCGAAAATCCGCTTCACTTCCACCTCCTGCGCCAGCAATGCATCCAGCAAGTGGGTATTCGTCCGGACAAGGATGGAAGTCTGATTGACCGCCAGTCCCACCCGTTTCCCGCCCGTCAGCAGGAGGAGCGTGTCCATGCGTTCCGCACCCACGGTCACATCATGGGGCGTCTGTGCCCCGGTCGCCCGTGAAAACAACTGGAGCACAAGCATAAAAAGAAAGGAAATCGTATATCTGTTCATTCTCGTTGCCTTGTTTCAAGGCGTAAATATACGGGGAATTTTTCGTGCAGACAATAATCGGGATATACACGGGTGCATTAGACTGCGTCGATTTTCAATTCAGATGGTCGCACCGACTATCCTAACCCTTGTTTTCGGCAAGTTCCCTTCGTAGCCTGCGAGGCCTCTCCCCCGCTTCCCTTATTGTTTCATTCACAGGACGCTGAAACGGGAGCCATAAATTCGCCGCTTAGGAGCTGTCAGGAAATAAACGGTACAAATTGACGGGAGATGTTTTTTGCCGTACAAAGACTGAAAATGTGCACATACCGGGGTATGTAATCATTTTCAGGATGCAGTACGGCGAAAAACAGACCCGTAAATGTATCGTTTATTGCCGGACAGCTCCTTACTTCGCTTTTGTCCAGGAGTATTTGGCCAGGAAATCGAAATCTCTTTTACATGACGCATAGATGTCGCCTTCTGTTTCCTGCTCGACGGTCAGGTCTTCCAGTCCGTAGGATGCGGCCTGTTCGAACAGTGCGTCGTAAGGCACATCGCCCAGTCCTACTTCCGTGTAGCCCTGTCCTTTCTTGAAATCGGAAGCGTGCCACGAAAGAAAGCGACCCGGGTAGTTCCGCAGATAGGCCAGGATGTCTCCGCCTCCGTTTACCGCGTGTCCCAGGTCCATCTGGAAAAAGACCAGGCCGGGGTCGGTATTCCGGAGCAGCAGGTCGTAGATCACTTCGCCGTCCACCTGTTTAAATTCCGAGT
>JAISWC010000092.1 GCA_031271245.1 Tannerella sp.
TCAGTTTAAAACAAGGCTGTTTCAATCGCTTCCGTTTGCCATAATTGGTGTAGCCGGCCTCGTGATTGGCTTTGCCGGCAAAGGGAATTACAACATCATGATTGCCAGTTTTTTGTTGGCCATCTGCGCACCGACCGTCGGCGTATATTTCGGCGCCAAGCAGTCGGCAAAAATCCCCGAACTGTTGCAAAATATAGCCAACCAGTTCAAAATAGACTACGTCTGTCCCAAATGCGGAGCCTTCCTCGGAGAGATTCCCTGGGAATCGCTCGCCAACAAAAAACAGTGCCCGGTCTCCTCCTGTAAGGCAAAATGGGTACTGAAATAAGATCCCTGAAACAAAGAAAACAGGTGTTTTTGTACAATAATCCTGCGGTTTTGTACGTTATGTCTAAAGGAAATAAATCGCAATAATATTTATTTGTACTTTTGCATCTGCGAAAGTAATGTGATTTATGTAATAAAATTAGTAGAGTATGAAAGATGAAAGTGTATTCGTCTCCATAGACGAAGATTTGAGCGATGTTGTAGTGATTGACATGGATGAAAGCTATGCCGATTTCGTGACACTGGACGACCATTATGTGGATATGGACTTTATCACGTTATCAGACGATGTTGAGATTGCTTCCGATGCGGATATCATTGATATCTTCTCCGGAATGGATGATGCCGACATCTCGATCATTGTATGATTTCGGTAAAATGCCCGCATTGTAAGGTCGGATTAAAGGTCGACGAGCAAAAAATCCCGGAAGGAATCGCTTCCTTCAAATGTCCGAAATGCAAGGAAGAAATTCCGATTTCGGTATTGGCAGAAAAAGCGAAAAGCAGTTCGGCTCCGGGAGGCAATACGGCCGTACTTCAGCCTGTCAGGAAAGGTGGCGGTCAATTGACCGTCATCGGGAATGCAGATACTCCAGCACAGACGTTTCTGTTGCAAGAGGGGTTGTATATCGTGGGAAGGAAGGCTTCCGTTTCGAAAGCCAATATTTGCATCGAAACAGGAGACAAGTTAATGAGCCGGAGCCACATACGGATTGAAATCAAAAGAAATCCGCAAGGGGGTCTGGTTCATTCCCTTTCCGACAATAACAGTAAAAACCGTACCCTGTATAACGGGAAGTATCTGGATGAGGGCGAAATAATTGTGCTGAAAAACAATGATGAAATTACAGTGGGGCATACAGTGCTTCGATTTAATGAATAAAAGGTGGCAGCAACCATGAACATAACACTTGAACGACCCTATGCAATCAGTGAAAAAGGGGGGAGACAGAATAACGAAGATTCCATCTACCCGTTGTCCGAGTTAGTAGATTCCGAGCAGAAACTGTTTATCGTATGCGATGGCGTGGGCGGCGCCGAAAAGGGCGAAATCGCCAGTTCCCTGGCATGTGAATCGCTTCAAACCTTTTTCGCAACTTTCCTCGATGGCGACCCTGCCGAAGAACTTATCCGCAAAGCAGTTCAGTATACCGAAGTCCGTTTCGACGAATATGTGTCGTTGCATCCCGAAGCCAAAGGCATGGCAACGACCATGACACTGGTTCATGTCGGCGAATCGGGAATCACTACTGCCCATATTGGAGACAGCCGTATCTATCAATTTCGTGACGGACAGGCCATTTATCAGACGGAAGATCATTCACTGGTCCATTCGCTGGTGAAACTGGGAACAATCACGGCGGACGAAGCCGAGCGTCATCCGCAAAAAAACGTGATTACGCGAGCCATTCAAGGTACCGGCTCCCCGGTGAACGCGGAAATAAGGCTATTGACGGACATTCGTCCCGGCGATTACTTTCTCATGTGTACGGACGGCGTGACGGACTGCATCCGGCCGGAAACGCTTTCCGCCATTTTTTCGCAAGCCGGTTCCCCCGAATCCATCAAAAATATCATCGTGGAATCGTGCAGCGCAGAAGCGCGTGATAATTACTCCTTTTATTTACTCCGGATACAGGACGTTCAAAATTCGTCCAACTACAAACAATATATTCTCTCTTTCCTGTATACGATTATTTGAAAAAAAACTGTACCTTTGCGCGAAGAAAACCTGATTGCCTTGCGTAATTATGAATTTGCCGAAAGGACACTATTTACAGGATAAGAAGTATCAACTGGGCGATGTGATTGGCCAGGGTGGATTTGGTATCACCTACACAGGCACCTGGAGCACGGAAGTGAAAGGTGAACTGGGGACGGTGCGAACCGATGTGCCTGTATGTATCAAGGAGTATTTCTTCAAGGATTACTGCTTCCGGGACAGGACGACTCATCACGTCCGCATCCATTCCAAAACCGGACAGACACTTTTCGACAAGTTCAAGGAAAAGTTGATTAAGGAAGCGAAAATCCTTTCGGAAGTGCATCATCCCTATGTAGTCAACGTATTGGAAGTGTTCGAAGAAAACAGCACGGCCTACATTGCGATGGAGCATATCCAGGGCTGTTCGCTGAAATACATGCTGGATACGCAAGGCGGCCCCCTGCCGGAAAAGAAAGTCCTGAAATACATCTACCAGATAGGCCAGGCGCTCAACTTCGTGCATCAGAAAAATATCCTGCATCTGGACATCAAGCCCAGCAATATCCTGATAGACAAACGAAACAATGCGCGGTTGATTGATTTTGGCGTCAGTAAACGCTATGACATTGAACAGCAGGAAACAAGTACAACCCTTCTGACGCTGTCCAAAGGATTTGCCTCCATCGAACAGTATGACGACGAGGGAATACAGAGTTTTTCACCTCGCCCGGACATCTATTCGCTGGGCGCGACCATGTACAATTTGCTGACAGGCGTCATCCCGACAGAGTCGATACTGCGTGCAACCAAACCGCTGGCAAAGCCTTCGGAACTGAACAGGGAGATTACTCCCGGGACGGAAAAAGTGATTCTCAAGGCGATGAAAGTGAATCCTGCCGAGCGTTATCCAACCATCCGGGAAATGATTAACGAACTGGATATTCCGTCTTATTTTGAGGAATCGGAAAATACGTTGCGAGAAACGAATGTGGGGGCGCCGTCTCCATCGGGCGACGAAGACAGTACGGCCTATGCCTCCACGCCCGTCCCGCAGCCGATTCATTCCGAACATACGGAAGCGCATCAGCCGAATATCAGGCGCATCCGCAAAAAGAAAAGACGGCGTATGATGATTCCGCTGACTGTTTTTATTTTTGCATTTGTCGGGTATACCGTTGCGTACATATTCGGATGGAACGAACTGCCGGAGATCACCTGGACAGGTGCCAATTCCGGCGACGAAATCACGATGCCTCAACCATCGACCGTGCCGGAAGATACGACGGAGTTGAAAGCGGAGGAACATCAGCAAACGGAAACCCAGACAACGACGACGACGACGCAAACGCCTCCTCCGACTGATCCCAAAACAGACACAAAAAAAGCGGAAGAGGCAGCAAAGGCGAAAAAGGAAGCGGAAGAGCGCCTGGCGGCCGAACGGCGGGACTCGTCGGCTATGATTGCGGCGGAAGTCACGTTGTCGTCCGAAGAAATCAACGGGAAGTATAATGCGTTGATTGCAAGTGGAAAATTAAAGATGGAACAGAAAAATTATACGGAAGCAAAAAAGGATTTTGAGAAGGCAGGCGAATTGAAAACGACGGAAGAGACTTCGCGGCTGCACTTCGAATGTATTGAAAAAGAAGAAGAACAAAAGATTGCCGAACGCAAGGAAATGTATGAAATGAAGATGACTTTTGGAAATTATACGATTGTCCGCAATAAGTCGACCAAATTATTTGGCGCAATTGATTCGAAAGGAGAAGAAAAAATAAGATGTATCT
>JAISWC010000139.1 GCA_031271245.1 Tannerella sp.
CAATTCTCAATTCTGCGTCGGCTCTGCCTGCGTCGTGTTAAAAGCATGTCTCCAGACATGCTGCAAGCGGGGACGCTTGCTTTTAATACGACGAAGGCTGGAGCCTTCGCCGAGCGAGGTCGATTCAATACAGTTTTTTCATTCTCAATTCTCCATTCTCAATTCTCAATTCTGATTACGAATAGCATTTTTCATTCTCAATTCTCCATTCTCAATTCTCAATTCCACCTGATGCGTTGCGAGAAATACATGATGACGGCCAGGATGACGAACAGTCCGACGCTTCCGGCCAGCAGGGCATGTGTTTCCATCTGGACAAGCACAAAAATGTAGAGGTACAGCAGCACGAGCAGTCCGCCGATAGAGAGCGCCGTTTTTTTCGCCTTGAGGATGGCTGCCATATAGAGTGTAAGCAGTGTCACGGTCATCAGCGAAGCGACGGCATAGGCGATGGTGAAGCCGGCATGTTCCGAGATGGACAGGAGCAGCGCGTAGAACAGACACAGCGCCAGCCCGACCAGCAGATACTGAACCGGATGGATATTTTTCTTTCGGAGAATCTCGACGAAGAAACAGGTCACGAAGGTCAGTAAAATGATCAGTATGGCGTATTTGACGCAGCGCATGGACTTTTGGTAATGCTGCACGGGAATCAGCATTTCGACGCCGAAAGTGGAGGCGGGCACGTCATACTGCCATTCGCTGCCGTGGATCACCTGCGGATAGTTCCGGTTCAGGTGCATGATTTTCCATTCGCTCCGGAAGCCGTCCCCGACGGTTCGCTCGTTCGGCAGGTAGGCGCCGGTGAAACTGGGCGTACTGCAATTGGATTCCAGACTGACAACCGTCGTTTTGCCCAGCGGCGCGAACTTCAGCGACTCCGAACCTTTCAGTTCGATACGGGTAGCAAACGTTACGCTCCGGTTTTCGACCAGCGAACGTAAGTCAACGGGTACCGAAACGCCCGAAGTGAGTATCCGGTTATGACGCATTCCCGGATTGAAAACCAGTTCCCGACCGTCCCAGTCGACGGAAATCCGGTCGACGATGCCGCGCATGTCCGAAATGCCGATGTCCAGCGTCACCCCGTCCGACAGTACGTCGTCGGCATGGTGTTTCAACAGCAAAGCCAGTTCGTCGGGCATCACGAACGAGCCTTTCAACTCGAGCGACGCACTGTAAACGACAATTTCATACAACCCGCGTTCCAGTTCCCGTGTCCGGGCGTCGCCGGTGATTTCCAGCGTTTCGGGAAGGATTTGATACGTAGTGACGGTTTGAATGTCTTTGTTACCGTCCTCTTCCTGAAGCGTCTGCTTCGTATAAAACGGAACGGTCAGCATCGGCCCCATGATGTCCTGTGCGCTGCTCCATTTCTGATGCACTTCGATCGACGCTTCATTGGCTGTCTGCTCGCGCTCATGGATCAGAAAGCCAATCATTAGCATCGGAATCAGCAGGAGCAGTGTCAGAAAGCCAATGACAAACAGTTTGAACACAGTGCGGTAACGCGAAAAAAACGACTGTGGCGCAGGCTTTTGCCCTTGCGCCTGATAATGGCCGGCAGGCGCTGCATATACCTGCGTCTGTCCGTTATTGAAATCCTTTGAATCCATAGTTCTACCCTTTTAAAAACAACACATAACGGTATAAAAACGGATGCAAGCAATTTATATTGTTTTTGGCCGTTTCTAATTTAGTTTTTAGAAATAACGAAATGAAGACTTTAAAGACCACTTTGTGGAAATATGTATGTGTGACGGCATGTTGCATGTGCTCTCTGTACGGTTTGGCGCAGCCGTCCGCGCTGCCGCCGTTTACGCCTCCGCCACCCGTACCGCCGGCGGCTCCGGAAGGTTCCGTGCCGATGGGCGATCCGGAAGCGTTTCCGGAAGTAAAGTTGGATTTCCCGATGGAGCCGGGACCGTTCGAACCGACGTGGGAATCCATTCACGCGCATTATGCGGATTACCCGGCCTGGCTCCGGGAAGCCAAGTTCGGATGCTGGGTGCATTTCGGGCCGCAGGCGGCGGGCATGAGTGGCGACTGGTACGCCAAACGGATGTATGAAGAAGGCGAGAAGGCCTACATCAACCATATCCGCGATTTCGGCCATCCGGCCACCGAAGGACACGGCTACAAGGACATCCTGCGGACCTGGAACCCCGAAAAATACGACCCCGAGCGGCTGGTAGAGATTTACCGCGACGCCGGCGCCCGCTTCCTGTTCATACAGGGCGTGCATCATGACAATTTTGACCTGTGGGATTCGAAGTACCAGCCTTGGAATTCCGTCCGCATGGGGCCGCGGCGCGACCTGCTGGCCGAATGGTCGAAAGCGGTGCGCAGGGCGGGGATGCACTACGGCGTGACGTTCCACCACGAATACACCTGGTGGTGGTGGGAATCGGCCTTCCGCAGCGACCGCGAAGGCCCTTATGCGGGCATGACCTACGACGGCGCGCTGACGCAGGCCGACCCTGCCGGACAGTGGTGGGAAGACGTTGACCTGCGCATGCTCTACGGTCCGAATTTCCGCGGATACGCAGGCATCGGCACGGAACGCTGGGCGCCGGTAAAGGGCATCTTCACGCAACATGCGGACTATGCCCGCTGGTATGCGACCAACTGGGCGCTGCGCATCCTCGACGCGATCGAACGCTACGACCCGGACTTTATCTACACCGATGGCAACAGCACGCAACCCTTCAGCGGCTACCTGAGCGGAACGGGATACAAATGCGACGCCGCACAGCGTCTCATCGCCTCCTACTACAACCGGGCGCTCCGTCTGCGGGGAAAAACCGACGTCTTCAGCATCGTAAAGTTTCATCCGGCCGGACGGCGGGGCATCGTCACCACGTTCGAAAACCAATATCCGGACGGCATCAAGACCGACCAGGCGTGGATCGGCGAGAATCCGGTGGGCGACTGGTACTACGCGCCCGGCTTCACCTACAGCGCCGCCGCGGTGATACGTTTTCTGCTTGAATGTGTCTCGCGCGACGGATGCTACGCCGTCAGCATCCCCATCCGGCCGGACGGATCGCTGGAACCCGAATGTGAGCAGATGCTGAAGGAAACGGGCAACTGGATGAAAATCAACGGCGACGGCATTTACGGCAGCAAAGCCTGGAAAAAACCGGGCGAAGGCAAAGACGGCAAACTGCGTCTGCTGCCTCACGGCGCCGTCGGAAAGAAGATGGCGGACTTCACCTTCGGGCCGGAAGACTTCCGCTTTACGGAAGGAAAGGACGGCAACGTGTACGCTTACTGCCTGTCGGTCCCCGACCGCGAAACCGGACTGTCCATCGTGTCGCTGGGACGGCGCGCCGGACTGCTCGACAGCGCGGTTGCCTCCGTGGAACTGCTCGGATACGGCGGTAAAATCGCCTGGAAACAGGATGACGACGCCCTGCACATCACATGTCCGGACGTGTCCGATACCTTGAATACCGCCGTTTGTTTCAGGATTAGGACGAAATGAATCTTGCAGACCCGACAGGTTTTGAATAAACAAAAGGGTGCATTTCAGATTGTCGCGCAACAGGGCCGACGCAGAATTGAGAATTGAGAATTGAGAATTGAGAATGAAAAAACTGTATTGAATCGACCCTCGCTCGGCGAAGGCTCCAGCCTTCGTCGTATTAAAAGCAAGCGTCC
>JAISWC010000209.1 GCA_031271245.1 Tannerella sp.
TTCTTTCAGGAACTCGGGTACGCCGTAATCCTCCGCGTCGAAAAAGAGGATATCTACCCCGCCCTCAAAGCCTGTCATCCCGATTTGGCGGGCGATTTCAAGCAGTATGCCCACGCCGCTTGCGCCGTCGTCGGCTCCGTCAATCGGGCGGCGGTGACTGGCCGGATCGGCGTCCTGGTCGGCATAGGGACGCGAATCCCAGTGGGCAAACAGCATCACCCGCCGGGTCTTTTCGGGATTGAAAACGCCGATGATATTGCTTGCCTGCAGGCGGTCGCCGTTATAGGCCGTCAGCATAGCTTCCTGGACGTAGAGTTTCGCGCCGAAGCGCGCCAGTTCGGAGGCAAGGTATCCGCCACAGGCTTTGTGGGCCGGCGTATTGGGCACGCGGGGGCCGAAGCGCACCTGACGCTCGACGAACGCATACGCGCTGTCCGCATTAAACTCGGGAACGGAAGATGCGTCTTTTACTTCCGCGACGGGGATGGCCGTTGTATCTGCCGTCCGCTTGTGCCCGCAGCAGGATAAAAACACACATCCAATCAGTAAATAAATCATTCTGTTCATTGTTTGCTACAAACCGGTACATGAAAATTCTCTGCAAATATAAAACGGATTGTTTACAGTAAGAAATGGAACGTTTGGAATTATGATTTTTTCTGTTTTATTCCAAATTGTCTCACCGACATCAAAACCCTTCCCTCTCCGTGCCTTTGTATGATGAATGATTTGCGGTTAGGAGTCGTCCAGAAATAAGTGTTACGTAATGGGAAAGTTCCCATGATGGCAAGAGTAACATAGAACGGCGAAATTGCCCAGTTCAGTTTAAAGTGCGAGGTCAATTCGTCGGAATGGAATCCCGGAACCGGACGCGCCATCGGAAAATCGGCTGCGGCACAGAAGTTAAACGGTCTGCTGGATAAAAAGACTCTGTAAATCTAAATTTTGACCCTGTAAATTCGTTTGATATGTTGGATTTGACTAACATAAGCCATTATGAAGAAAACAGGTAATCCGTAAAGTTTTTTCAGGACAAGTCGTCCATTTACCCCCGTCGTTTCCTGTCATGCACGATCGCTGCTCCTGTGCAAAGCGCGGCAAAGAGCAGCAGGGCAGTACATTCCGGCAGGATGGCGGAGAAGCTGCCGCCGCGGATAAACAGATCGTAGAATCCTTCCAGCCCCCAGTTCAGGGGCGAAAGAGCGCTGAGCAACTGCATGGGGCGCGGCATGATAAAGACCGGTATCCAAATGCCGCCGATAGCGGCCATGATGACGGTGGAGACCGAAGCGAAAACAGCGGCCTGCTGGTGGGTTGTGGCAAACTTGCCGATGGCTGTGCCGTAGCCGATGGCGGCCAGCGCGGAACAGACCGTCATCAGGAGCAGCGGGACACAGTGCGTGCCCGGCGCCAGTGCCGGCAACCCCAGCAGCGGAAACAGACAAATCCCCATCATGAATATCACCGCAAACTGTAACTGACAAACCGCCGTGTACACGATCACTTTGCTCAGGAGATAAAGGTAATACGGGCACGGCATGGTGAGCAGGCGGGTGAAACTGCCATCTTCGCGCTCCTTGATAATGTTTCCCGATAGCGAGATTGCGATGAAAAAGATGGCAAACATGCTCCAGGCAGGGATATTGTGCTGCACGGAATTGGGAATGACGTCGTTCCTGCCGGACAGGGCGTATTCTTCCCGGATTACCATCTGGCTGTGCGAAGGCGGAATATCGGCAATCGTGACCGGTGACAGTTTGTTGACTTCTTTCACGATTTCTTTCAGAATCAGTTCACTTTCCGTTCGGGCGGCATATTCACGCAGGGTGCTCAGGAGCGTGTGCCGGAACGAGCTTTTGGTGACGGGGTCGAGGAAGATTTCTACCTGCATGGAATCGGCAGGTGGCGCTTCTTCGCCGCTGAAAAGGCTTTCGACGTAGCCCCTGGTCTGTTGCCGGATGTGAGCGGTGGCATTAGCGGGTATCACCATGCCGATCATGAAATTGCCGTGTGCGACAGCCTGTATCAGTTCTTCGCGGCCGGGTTTCTTTCCGTCGATGGTGCGTTCGAGAGCGAACATGCCGGAGGCCAGGATTTGCCGTTCGATGGCATCGCCCAGCGTGTCGCTGTCGTCGTTGAGAAGCAGAAGCGGGATACGGGTTTCGTGGATGGAATTAAAGGTACTGTCCTGCAAACAGGTCATGATGACGACCAGCAGCATGGGCATCAGAAACATCATGCACAGTCCCGCCCTGTCGCGCACCAGCAGCAGGAAATCCTTGTATATCAATACCAGCAATTTCCGCATCAGTCTCTGAGTCTTTTCCCGGTGAGTTGCAAATAGAGCATCTCCAGCGACGCGCATCCTTCCGCGTTGCGAATCAGTTCGGCAGGCACACCCCGGCAAATCAGTCGGCCCTCGTCGATAAAAGCCACCTGCGTGCAGAGCGACTCGGCCTCTTCCATGTGGTGAGAAGTGTAAACGATCGTACTCCCACTGCGGTTGATGGCTTTCAGGTTTTCCAGAATCAGATTCCTGGACTGCACGTCGACGCCCGCTGTCGGCTCGTCGAGAAACAGCACTTCGGGATTGTGCAGCAGTCCGGCGATCAGATTGATACGCCGTTTCATGCCACCCGAATAATTCGCCACGCGGCGGTGTTTATGCGTTTCCAGCCCGAAGAAGGCGAGCAGTGCGTTGATGCGTTCCTTCAACGCCGTACCCCGCAGGCCAAGCAGCGTGCCGAAAATTTTCAGGTTTTCCGCAGCCGTGAGCGACGGATAGAGGGCGATGTCCTGGGGCACGACACCTATCCGCGGTTTGATTTCCTTCAGTTGCCGCCGCAACGACCGGGCGCCAATCGTCACCTCGCCCGCGTCGAACGAACGGAGGCCGCACAGGATATGAATCAGCGTGGTTTTGCCGGCGCCGTTGGGACCCAGCAGTCCGAAGATGGCGCCTTCGGGAATGGTCAGCGAGAAGCGGTCTATCGCCGGTGTCGTGTTTCCCCTGTATGTCTTGCAGAGGTTGCGTATGTCTATGACGGGAGCAGGCGGCATCTCTTCCGTGTTATTTGACGGCTTCGCGCAGGCGTATGAAAAAGCGCTTTTCGGCGTCGGCTATGGCAGCCAGTTTGTCGGCCAGTGCGTCATACGTACGGATATCGTCGCCCCGCTGCTTGAATTTGCGGGCGCCTTCGCAGGCAAAGTCACGCCACAGATCGCCGACGGCGGTCATCTCCAGCGCCAGATCGCGAAGCGCCGGTTTGCCGGCGATGGCGGCGGCTTCCTGCAGGAAAGCGGCGTACATGTAACGGAATCCGGCGCCACCGGTGCCGATCTCCTCCAGCATCCGGATCAACTGCGCCAGTTGCAGCGCCGCCTTTTTCGCACCCAGTTTCCTTTCCCAGCAGCGCATCTTCGCGGCCAGCATGTGGATACCTCCGACGCCGAACCAGGGTATGGGAATGTCGAGCATCCGGCTGCAATTGAGCCGGATACCGCTGAGGATGGCCGAACGCAAGTCGGGCATAGCTGCCGGCGCCTGCTTCACCCAGTACATTTTGCCCAGCGGCGGATACGTCCCCCTGGCAAAGCGCACCCGCTTCAGTTCGTCGTGCGTAAGCTGGTTGAGCACCTGCGAAACCGGGTCGCTCACCGTATAGACGTTGTCTTCCTTGCCGATGACGCAAATATTGTGTGCATTGAAATGAAAGCGGTATGCCTTCGGAAAATAGGGCAGGTAGAACACGCCAACCACATTGCCGACCGGAATGCCCTGTTCCAGCAGTTTGTCCAGCGCTTTCATCGACTTCTCCTCATTCAGGAAACGACGTTTGCTCATGCGCAGTCCCAGCCGTCCCGTCACCCGTGCAAAGATATGCCCCGGCAACGGTCGAAACGAAAAGACGGGCATGTTGTGAAGCCGAATAAAGGGCATGTAGGAAAAAAACAGTCCCGCACCAATGCCGAAAACCATCGGTTCGCTGATACGTATTCCGTAGAAACGCAGGATATTGGCGGTAACGCCGCTTTCGCAGTGTGCCGCCGGGCTGTGTTCAAAATCAATCTTCATGTCTCACACTTTTTTCAACTCTTCTATGCTTATGTTTAATACTTCCGCGTATTGTCCCAGCGTCCGGTCGTCCAGACCGGCAAAGGCGCCGGGCTGCAGATGTTTCCGCACCGTTTTTCTGGAAAAGCCGGCATAGGAAGCCAGCAGGCCGACGTCGAACAGATGCGATTCCATGTGATAGGCCAGCGGGCTTTTCTTCCCGGCCAGCACCTCCTGCCGGATGGCTTCGGCGTCTTCCGAAATGGCTTCCCATGTCAGGGAGAGCGCTTCGTTCTTGGCTTCCCAGCCTACGCTGAATGCCTGACAGTATTCGCCGTTTTCATCCAGCGCATAACACACGTCACGGACGGTGGTACTGCCCAGGTATTTGTCGTCCTGCGGCACTTCTTCGATCTTCATATTCAATGATTCAAAAATTTGTCCACGAATTACACGAATTTCCACGAATCTTTTCCATTAAAATTCGTGGAAATTCGTGTAATTCGTGGACTTGACTTGAAAAACGCATCCTTCGCCTATTCCAGAAACAGTTCGATGACGGGCACTTCGATGTCGGGTTTGAGAACGGGAAGGTTCAGTGTCACGTTATCCCCGTCCGTCCTGTAGCGGACTTCGGAGGCGTCGTTTAGCAACTGGGCATATTTGAATTTGCCGCTGTATCCGTTCAGGTGCAGCGCGCTGATGGGCCATTCGAGGATATGGATATAGAGCCGCTTGGCTTCGGGACTGTAGGTGAGCAGGCAGTTTTTGGGTGCCGGGAAGCCCTCCGGCGCCTGCGTACAGCCATAGATCGAGCGGTTGTGATACGCCATCCATTTCCCCATGCCTTCGAGCCGTTCATTGGCGCGATAGTCGAACGTGCCGCGCGCCGTCGGACCGACGTTGAGCAGCAGGTTGCCGCCCTTGCTGGTGACTTCGATCAGCATGACGATCAGTTGCCGCACACTTTTCCAGGTCGTTTCGTCGCGGTGGTATCCCCACGAGCCGGAGAAAGTCTGGCACGTTTCCCAGGGGACGCGCTGTCCGTTGACCCTCGGCCATTCCACAGGCATGAACTGTTCGGGAGTCTTGAAGTCCCAGCCCCAGTCCGTGTCGTTGAGGTCAGCCCGGTCGTCGATCAGGACACTCGGTTGCAGCTTGCGGATCAGTTTCAGCAGGTTTTCCGAATCCCAGTCTTCGTGTCCCTTGCCGTTTTCGCCGGGATAGGAAAAGTCGAGAAACAGTTCGTCAATCCGTCCGAACTGCGTGAAGAGTTCCGTCAACTGGTCCTTGAGATACTGCTGATATTTTTTGATGTCGCGCGACTCATTGGCTTTCCTGCGTTCTCCGGGGTCTTGGGGGCCGTTCGGGTGAATCCTGTCGTAGGGGAAATCGGGATGATGCCAGTCGATAAGCGAATAGTAGAAGCCGATGCGGATGCCCTCGGCGCGGAAGGCATCGACAAAGGGCTTGAGCAGGTCTTTCCCGTAAGGCGTATTGGTCACCTTAAAATCGGTATACTTGCTGTCCCACAGGCAAAAGCCTTCGTGATGCTTGGCCGTGAGTACAACGTACTTCATGCCGGCTTCCCTGGCCTTGGCCGCCCATTCCTTCGGGTTGTACAGATCGGGGTTAAAGCGTTCGAAGTACTTCTGATAATCCTCGTCGGAAATCTTTTCCTGCTGCTTCACCCACTCGTGACGGGCAGGCAATGCATACAGTCCCCAGTGAATAAACATGCCGAAGCGGTCGTGAGTCCACCACGCCATGCGCTTCTCTTTCTGTTCCTTTGTCTCCTTTGCCCAGGCAGGCGTTTCCTGTGCCGACACAAAACAACTCATAATGAATGCTATGCCTAATACTAATATAACTACATTTTTCTTCATGATAGAACCATTTTTATTATTAATAATTTGTTGAAAAATCGGGGGCAAATATAGGCAATTAATTTTACAGGGCAACTATTTTGCAAGAACCGGGCTAAATCTTTTTTTGAGGTGCCAACCCGTCAAACGTATTATCCATGCAGGAACAGACAGAGAGGCTGCTCCCGCACGGGGACAGCCTCTCTGCTGTTTGGATGATTGCGGTAGAGACATTGCGCGCAACGTCTCTACTCCTGTTCCGGTTCATCAGCAGGTATCCGGGGATGACATCAATCTGAATGATGTTATTATGAAGTGACCGCGTACGTCAACTACGGAGAGCTAACAAC
>JAISWC010000215.1 GCA_031271245.1 Tannerella sp.
CGGTAGACCGTTTACTGCATAACCGGGGAAAGGTTTCGAAGGAAGCGCAGGAAAGGATACGGCGGGTGATGGCGAGAACAGGCTATCGACCCGTCATGACCATCCATTCGCCGGCCTCCGGAAAGCCCTGCCGTATCCTCGCGCTTATCCCGGCCTTTCTGCCGGACGAATACTGGTCGAAAGTCAATGACGGCATTCGCAAAGCCGAGCAGGAATATGCCGACTTCCACATCGAAGTCAGACAGCTCCCCTTCGACCCGTACGACAAAAGAACTTTTGACACGATCATCCGGACCATAAAGAAAATGGATATACAGGGAGTCATGATTGCCACCCTGTTCGAAAAAAGCGTTTTGCGACTGGCGCAATGGCTGGATAAACAGAATACGCCTTACGTTTTAATGGACGCCTGGCTGGATGATACGAACTGCGTTGCCTATCACGGACCGGATTCCTTCCGGTCGGGCTATTTGGGGGGCCGGCTGCTGCTTGAACAAATACGGAAGAATGATAATATCATTATTTTCAATATGATGGATCATACCCGTTTCGAATCGACGCAGTGTGCCCGGCGCGAAGAAGGATTCCGGAACTGCCTGTCCGAAGCCGGTTTTCAGGGCGAGATTCATTCCGCATTCATCCTGGCCAAGTCTCCCGCGAAAAACGGGCTGCTGCTGGACCGGCTTATCCGGCCCAGAAACGGATTCAGAGGCGGCATCATGTTCAATTCAAGGGTGAGCATGGTCGCTTCCTGGTTTCTCAAGCGGGAGAAATTCGACTTCGTGCTTGTCGGTTACGACGCAATCAAAGCCAATATCCCCTATCTGAAAAACGGCATCGTCTCGCATCTGATTGCGCAGCGTCCCGAAATGCAGGGATACGGCAGCGTGAAAGCGCTGTTTCACCACCTGGTACTGAAACAGCCGGTCCGGAAGATGAATTACATGCCCATCGACATCCTGATGAAAGAAAATATTGACTATTACTATAACTTTATATAAACATTAATTTTTATGGCAAACTTATTTGATATAAAAGACAGCGTAATCCTGCTGACCGGAGGGTGCGGGATTCTGGGCAGCTGCATGGCCAGGCACCTGGCCGGCCAAGGTGCCCGCACAGTGATTCTCGACCGGAATGTGGAGGGCGGCAGCCGGCTGGCTGCCGAAATCCGGGACACCGGCGGCGAAGCGCTTTTCCTGGAAACGGACGTGCTCGATAGGGATACGCTCGTGCAGAACAGACAGGACATTCTGGCCGCTTATGGGCGGATTGACGTGCTGATCAACCTGGCCGGCGGCAATATGGCCGGGGCGACGATTCCGCCGGACAAGACGTTTTTTGACCTCGACCTCGACGCCTTCCGCAAGGTTGTTGACCTCAACCTCTTCGGAACGGTACTGCCGACGATGGTCTTTGCCGAAGTCATGGTGGAGCGGAAGAAAGGTAGCATCATCAATGTTTCTTCCGAATCGGCGCTGCGTCCGCTGACGCGCGTCGTGGGCTACGGATGCGCCAAGGCGGCCATCAGCAACCTTACGCAGTACCTGGCCGGCGAACTGGCCATCAAGTTCGGCGAGGGACTGCGCGTAAACGCCATCGCGCCGGGTTTTTTCCTGACGGAACAGAACCGCGCTCTGATGACCAATCCCGACGGCACGCCTTCCGACCGCTGCAAAACGGTCATGGCGCATACGCCTTTCAACCGCCTCGGACGCCCCGACGAACTGCTGGGTACCGTCCAGTGGCTGGCCAGCGACGCATCGGCCTTTGTCACCGGTACGGTGACGCCGATTGACGGCGGCTTCGACGCTTTTTCAATTTAACAGACAACGAATCATATAAAAAAGAATAACTATGGAATTAAAGAAAACGTATCAATGGGCGATGATCGTTCCCACCAGCATGGGCATCCGCCTGACACCGGAAGCGCAGGGACAGCCCATACACACGAGCGACCGGCTGCTGATGCAGGCCACGAGTGCGGAGACCAACGTGGCAAGCGTATCCGCCTGTCTGGGACTCCCCGTGAAAGTACTGACCACCTTCGTCAAGGGCAGTCCGATTGCGCAGTTTATCAAAAACAGCCTGGGCTGCCGCCATCTGGCATACGAAGGGAAGGAAGTCGAACAGGGCGGGCCGTGGGGCTATCGCCACCAGATCAACATTGCCGACTGCGGCTTCGGCTCGCGCGGGCCGCGCGTCTGGAACGACCGCAGCGGCGAAGTCGGACGTACACTGAACGTGAACGACTTTGACCTTGACCGCCTCTTCGGACAGGAAGGCGTGCAGATACTGCATCTCTCCGGCCTGATTGGCGCCCTGTCGCCCGATACAGGCCGCTTCTGCCTCGAACTGGCGCGCGCCGCACGGAAATACGGCACGAGGATTGCCTTCGATCTCAACTACCGCGCGTCCTTCTGGAAAGGACGCGAAGAAGAACTGCGTGGCATCTTCACCGAAATTGCTTCCCTGTCGGACATTCTTGTCGGTAACGAAGAAGACTTCCAACTCAGCCTCGGCATCGAAGGGCCGGAAGCCGGCGGCAAGGCGCTGGCTGCGAAAATCGACAGTTTCAAGGGCATGATTCGCAACGTAAAGCAGGCATTCCCGAATGCGTCCGTTTTTGCCACCACCCTGCGTGAGGTCGTCAACGCCAACAGCCACCTGTGGGGCGCCATCATGCTCGAAGGCGACGAATGGCACGTCGTTGAGCCGCGTCCCATCCACGTGCTCGACCGCATCGGCGGTGGCGACGGCTTTGTCGGAGGCCTGCTCTACGGCATCCTGAAAGGTTGGGAACCGGAGAAATGGATTCAGTTCGGATGGGCAACCGGCGCACTGGCCACCACCTTCCTGACCGACTACGGACAGCCGGCCGACGAAGACCAGGTCTGGAGCATCTGGGGCGGCAACGCACGGGTGCTCAGATAAACAGCAAGGAAGAAGTATCAAACTTTTATTGACAGGCATGGCAGGCTGCAGGCATGCAAGTGCAGATAGCACGGTCGCAATGGAAGGGAAAATCAGGATTCCGTCCGGCGCGCTTGAAGGGATTACGTACAAGGCCGGGATTACGGCGGCCGAACGAAAACGGTTATGTATTGACGACATTTCGACGGATGAGGTAAAAGCAAAATCCGGCAAGGAGATTGCCCGCGGAAAGGCAATCTATACCGGAGAGGAAGGCCGGCTGGAAACGTTCGCCGTCATTGAGGTCGATCATGGCACGTTCACTTATCTGGCCAGCTATGACGCGGACGGGAAACTGCTGGACTGTATTCAGACAGGGGCGATCATGGCATATTCCGACGACACTTCGACTGGCGCAGTAGAAGGCAACCGGGTGAATATCCGTTACCGCTGGTCCGAACCGCTTGCCGAATGGGGCGAAGGAATCAGCCGTATATACATGATTACGGACGATTTGCATTTCGTCCCCTTCGGCTGGCCGCCGGAATCCTTTCCTTGCGAGATACCTTTCATGACACACGAATACGATGGCGGCATCCCGTTTTGCTGGCAGATA
>JAISWC010000260.1 GCA_031271245.1 Tannerella sp.
CATGAACAGCTGAATGGTCGTAGCGGTCAGGACGAGTGAAGCGTCCTGTTCCTTTGTGATGCGATAGTCGAAAATCAGTTTGGCGCCGGGTGCCGGACGACAGGTGATTTCCACCAGCAGGATATCGTCGAGGGTGGCCGGTTGCCTGTACTGCACGTGCATGTCTGCGACGGGCGCCACGTAGCCGCTGTTGAAAATATGCA
This sequence comes from Tannerella sp., assembly GCA_031271245.1. Lineage (GTDB taxonomy): Bacteria > Bacteroidota > Bacteroidia > Bacteroidales > Tannerellaceae > Tannerella. The sequence goes on from JAISWC010000260.1 coordinate 204, forward strand.
GGTAGGTCAGTCCGTATGTGCGTCCGAAGGCTTCGCGGGCGTCTTCCAGGTATTGCACGTAGCTTCCGTGCCACACCATGCGAAGTGCGTCGACCTCGCTGAACCGCACCCGTATCCGGACGGTTTCACGCAGAGGTTTCATCCTGTTCGCGGATAAATATTTTCATCTGTCCCGAGAGTATGACTTCGTCGCCCGACCGGGTCTCGGCCGTCAGGAGCGACACGTTCATGATTTCGGAAAGGATCCGGATGGAGGTGTGCAGCGATTCGCCCGTGGCCGGCAGGCGAAACAGGTTCATTTTCCTGATTTCGCCGATGTAGCCTACCGGCGCCGGCTGCCGTTTCCGGAACGCCCGGTAGCCGGCCAGCGCCGATGCCGACTGGGCTACGTGCTCAATCAGTCCCGGTTCGGTCAGCCGCCCGTCCGCGCAAAACAGATTGTCCGGCTGCACGGTCAGTCCCGTGAGCGCTTCCGTGTCGCTGCCCTCGTAAAACGCATCCACCATTACCATCGGTGCGCGCTGGGGAATGAGACGGCCGAGTTGTTCACTTTCAAAAAGTGCTGTCATCAGGCTGTTTTACGTTCGTAGATAAAATCGTACAAGTTGCCGAAAGTCTGTATTTTGATGATTTCGACACCTTTGATTTTCACGTTAAAAGTAGACTCGATCAGAGCGACCATGTCAACCAGACTCAGGCTGTCCAGTTGCAGTGTCTCCTTGATGTTTGCTTCCGGCAGAATCGTCGAAACTTCTATTTCAAATTCATTCGCCAAAACTTCATTGATTTGTGTAATCAGCGTTTGCTTGTTCATTCTTCAACTCTTTTTAGTTGTTATTTTTTTTGTCTGTCAATTTACATATTTCTCACGACTAACGTCGAATTGGTTCCTCCGAATCCGAACGAATTGGAAAGGAATATGTCAAAATGTTTGTCCACGCGCGCTGCGGGGATGTTCAGGTGCATGGAATCCTCGTCCGGATGTTCGAAGTTCAGGTTCGGCGCGACGAAATCGTGCTTCATCATCAGCGTGGAATAGACGACTTCGCTGGCGCCGGCCATCCACATTTCGTGTCCGGTCATGGACTTGGTCGAGGTGGTTTCGGGCTTGTGGTCGCCGAAGACGTGCAGGATGGCTTTGGCTTCGTTGCGGTCGCCCACGGGCGTGGAAGTGGCATGAGCGTTCACGTATCCGATGTCGCGCAGGTCGATGCCGGCTTCGCGGATGGCCATTTGCAGCGAGCGGACAGGCCCGGCGACGTTCGGCACGGAGATATGGTCGCCGTTGGACGAGAAGCCGTAACCGCAGACTTCGCCGATGACGGGCGCTCCCCGCCGCAGGGCCGATTCGTAGCTTTCGATAATCACCGTAGCCGCTCCGCCGCCCGGCACCAGTCCGTCGCGGTCGCGGTCGAACGGGCGGGAGGCTTTGGCAGGCGTGTCTTCGCGTACCGAGAAGGCGCTGATGCCGTCGAAGCTGCCGATCGAGAAGGCATTCACCTCCTGCGCACCGCCGCAGACGATGCAGTCTTGCAGGCCGTTCCGGATAAGCAGTGCGCCCAGTCCGATGGAATGGGAGCCGCTGGCGCAGGCGCCGGAGATGGTCAGGTTGATGCCTTTGAGCTTGAAGATGCAGGCGAGGTTCATTGTCACGGTCGAGTTCATCGACTGGAAGATGGCACCGGAACCGATCAGCGTCGTGTCCTTTTTCTCGCGCATGATGTCCACGCTCCTGACAACGGCCTCGGCGCTACTGTCGTTTCCGTAGAGGATGCCCACTTCGTGCCGGTCGATGTATTCGGCGTCCAGCCCGGCATTGGCCAGGGCTTCGCAGGTGGCCACGTATGCGTATTTGGCCTGTTCCGGCATGTACACCCGCTGATTCCGGCTTAACAGCCCTTTCAGTTCGGGCACTTCGAGCGAGGCCGTCAGCGCCGACCGGAATCCCATTTCCTTGCGCGCCGGGTCGAAGACGATACCCGAACGCCCGCTGTAGAGCGACGTGCATACTTCGTCCAGGTTTTTCCCCAGGCATGAATAGATGCCCATTCCGGTGATGACTACTTTTTTCTCCATAAGAATTATGATGTTATGATTTATTTTCCAGTAACCGATTCAGCCGCTGATGCATGTCGGCTCTCAGGGTTTGCAGCGTTTGCCCTGTTTCCGTTTTCATGTGCGTTCTGAAGCGCCATGCCTGAAGGGTACGGACAAGAAACGTCCGGTAATACCACGCAAACAGCGCCAGGAAAGGCAATGCCGCGAGGTAAACCGCCGCCGCCCATAGGCTGACGTATATCCATGTGAGCGCGAACGTCAGGGCATACAGAAGCGGAATCGTAAACAGGGTGCTGACGGTCAGAAGGAAGGTTCCGTAAAACATTTTGTCCGTCATGCGTCGCAGTATCAGCGCCGGGATGACGAAATTCAGCGCGTTCGGCCACAGCGAGCAAAGCCACGCGGGCAGCAGCAGCAGGCACAGGCCCGTCCGCGCCAGGACAGCGACCCGCGAGGGCGGCCGGTCAAACAGGCCGTCGCTGATTTTCATCTTCCGGATGCCGTCCTGCAGCGTCCGTGCGTCGTCATACACCTTGCGCACCGCTTCCGCGTCCGTCGCCTGCGCCCGTTGCAGGGCGGCCACGAGTGCACGGTCGGACAGCAGGCGGTCGGGCAGTTTGTCGGCGTCGTATCCGTGCCGCAGGGCGTATTTCCGCCCCCACGTATTGCGCAGGAAGTCGATCGCCGGATAGTGCTCCAGGTCGCGGACGTCGAGCATCAGGTCTTCGATTTGCCTGCGCACGAGTGCGTTCACCTCGCGCTGGGCGGTACGCGGCCGTGTCCGGTAGAGTTCGTAATAGGGCCGGATCGAAATCGGCGTCCCGAACTTCACCAGCATCTGTTCCTGGATGTGGAAATAATCGGAATAATGGTTGCAGGCCGGCAAAATGAATATTTCCGTCCGGAAACCGTCCAGTTCGGCCGCTTCAAAAGCCAGTTTCGCATATCCGAGGGAAAACGTGCCCAGCCAGTGTTTGTCCTGATGTCCGGATTCGGGAAACATGACGACGGTGTGTCCCTTCGCCAGTGCACGTTCGCTCACGCGAAACGTGGCCTCGTTTTTTTTCAGCGCCGCTTCTCCTTCGTAGTCGATGCGGAAGGCGGGCAACAGCCCGATGGCATACAGGAATTTTCGGATCAGGGGGTGGTAGTCGAACACGTCGGCGCGGGTAATGAAATACGGTTTCCGGTCGCGAAAGGCAAGCAGGATACCCAGCGGGTCGTTCAGGCAATTCTGATGATTCGACACGATTAACAGTGGCGTACCGTCTGCCGGGATATGCTCTGTTTGCAGGCGGTACGTCCGGCTGTAGTAAATCCTGTCGTGTACGAAACGAACATACGTTTTAAATAGACGGTACAATATACCCGGTTTATCTGTCTTTTTCGCAGTTGCCATTATTTTGTCATTTGATTTCGGGGCCTTTTCCGTCTGTTTTTTTCTTGAATCCGATGCAAAACAGACGCTTCCCCCGACATTGCTTTTTCAAAACCGTGCAAAAGTATGAAAAAATTCCGAACCGACGCCCGATTCAGGTGTTTTTTTTGCGGGAATATCCCCTGTTTTTACGGTTTTCCAGTCCGTGAAACTGCATAGAACGGGTAGAATTTGCGGGCATTATACCGTGCGCCGTAGATCTCCCTGATTTACCATACTTCTTTCCCTTGAGATTTTCCCCAGTCTGTTTCTGCCGGATCACGGCCGTTCTGCATCGCATCAATCCTTCTTTCACCCTAAAATTCGAACAGTCGTTCCTTTGAATTCATATCTGCGGAACCGTATTGACAGCACAAAAATCTTGATCGATGGATAACCGAACAAAAAAATACCTTAAACATGGTATTGCATCCGAAATTCCGCGCAAATATCTTTGCACTCAAGTTTAACAAAAAACGAGTATCCCTTTTTTCCGTCTGCAATTGGTTGAAGGGATACTCTACTAAAAAACATTTTAGCAATGGCAAAATTAAATTTTTCGCTGGGAAGTCGCAAGCGATTCCCCTTTTTTATTCTTTTTTTGCTTGTCGCCTGGAGTCACACCGTTTCGGTTGCCGGGCAGGACAAGGTTATTTTGCGGGGACAGGTTGTCGACAAACGCAGTAACGAGCCGGTCATCGGCGCCAGCGTTCTGCTGAAGGACGACAGGGCCAATTCCGGGGCGGTCTCGGATTTCGACGGACGGTTCAGCCTGAACATTCCCTCATTGCCCGCAACGATTGTGGTTAGCTACCTCGGCTACAGGTCGCAGGAGATTGACATTTACGAGGTTTCTGCCGAAGCGCTTGTGGTTGCACTGGTCGAAGACTTGAATCTGTTGAACGAAGTGGTCGTTATCGGCTACGGCACGGTCAGGAAACGGGATTTGACCGGCGCCGTATCCTCGATCCGGGAAGAACGTTTCAACAAGGGCGTATCCGCTTCGGTCGACCAGCTGTTGCAGGGGACAACGCCGGGATTAAACATCCAGCAGTCCAGTTCCGAACCCGGCGGCGGCGTCTCGGTGCGTATCCGGGGAAACAACTC
>JAISWC010000016.1 GCA_031271245.1 Tannerella sp.
ATCTCAAATACGCCGGCGAACTGGTCAAACAGCAGCAGGAATACACGCAGGCCGGCATCGAGGCCGTACAGGCGCTCGAAGACGCCCAGACCGCCCGCCGCTGCGCCGGGCGAATAATATACCGTTGCCGCGGCCGAACATGCCGACAGCCTGTCGCAGGTATATTCATTGTCTCCGCCCAATTATCAGGCGAATTATCAGCAAAATCTGACAGCCGTCGATCGCTGGGGCGATCTTGGACATGGCAGTTTGCGGTTTGCTTTTTACAACTGCTCCAGTCTGCGTGCAGTCGAACGCAAACCGAAATATCTGTTCGAAAAGATGACAAGTCTGGCTTATGCTTTTATGGGATGCACTTCCCTGAGCGCCGTTTTTGAATCGATGGATGCCCCGCTGCTTGAAGATGTCAGTGGCTTTTGTTGGAGCTGCTCTTCGCTGGAATACATACCGGACCGTCTTTTTTCAAAATGTCCCTCGCTGAAGGTAATAAACGGAGCATTTCAGTACTGCACGTCGCTTATACACGTGTCGGTGAATCTGTTTACAGAGAACACGGAGCTAACGAACGCATCGCTCGTTTTCGCTCACTGTACGAATTTGCGAAACGGCGTCACATTCTACTATAACCGGAAAATACAGTATTTCAACCGACTGTATTTAAACTGTACAAGCCTTGAGATCGTCCCGGATTACTGTTTTGTGAATGCAGTGGCAACCGCCTTCGAGGCTGTTTTTGCCGGATGCGCTTCGCTAACATCACTTCCCGAACACATCCTGGCAGGGGCAGGCAACGCTTCTTCCTTCTGGCAATTTGCGGAAAGATCAGGAGTACAGTCCCTTCCGGCCGGTCTATTCGCCGACTGTCCAAACGCAGTCAATTTTATTTACGCATTCGCACGGTCGGCGCTGCTGGCAGTCGAACTGCCTGTAAAAGCGTTCTTCGACATGTGTTACGGTCTCCGGTTCGATCTGCAGGATGTCAGACGCATCATGGCCACCTGCCTGCTGTAACGGCAGGGATTTAATCGAAATCCGGAAAATAGTATGTTGACCGACAGTAACGTCAGTTTCTTCAGAGATATTTCATTAATAGATATTTTGGCATAAAATCAAAAATTGATTCCCATACGTTAATATGAGCCGAAAAGATACCTAAGGAGATCCTGTACACATCCTGTACAGATCCTATACAGATCCTTTAGGATGCCCAATCGGAGGTTTTTGGTTAAGAAAACGGAAATTCGGAGAGGATGATTCATGTTTCAACAGATCATTTTACGGATTTTAAATGATACAAAAAACCTCCGTGTACCCGTCTTACAGATGCCGAACAGCCAGCCGCCCGTAGCGGTGGGGGACGACTGTCAGCACGTAGCTGCCGGCCAGTACGGGCATCAGCGCCGTAGCGGTCTTTGATAGAGTACCATCCCCGCTTCGTCGAAGATGAGGATCTGGCTGTCCTTCCTTTAAATTTCGGATAACTGTTTATGCATTCAATGCTGTCTATTATTTTTTCTCGTAAAACACAGGATAATATGACAATAATATCCCTTCGCTATCGTAAACGCCGATTTTGATAAACGTCGATTTGTCGATAATAAGCGATTCGGGGAAAACAGCAGCCGTCGCAGCGGGAAACGAACCGTCGAAAGTATAACGCACAACCGTTTCGGGGAGATGACTTTTCACCGATAAGGAGACCTGCTGTGCGAAAAAGTTTTCACGATTGTAGTCGTTGCCTTCGTAATCCGGTTCCGTCAATCCGTTTGCCGTAACAGTGAACGGATAGAGCAACTTTCTGAGTTTAGGCTCGCTGTTGACAATCCGTTTGCTGAACGATTCGTAATCGCCCGTTCCGGTATTCCAGATTTTTTCGCTCATGGCAGCCAACCGTTTACATACAGCCGGATATTCCGACTCTTCGGTCATATCCCACGAACACATCTGCGCTCCGTAAACGAGATGTCGTACCTCTTCGTCCAGAACAATCGGCGCTTTGGATGCGGGCGCTTTCTCCCACCAGTGTTTCCATGTGTAGTAATTCCAATCGAAAATGTCTTTCGGCAACCACCGTCTGTCTCTTGTGATGTAAACCGGCTCCCAGGAAGTGTTTACCATCCTGTAACCGTTTTTCGCCAGACTGTCGGGACGCTGATACAGCGTTTCAAACTCGAATACCAGCACATCTTTAGGGATTTTCACCGATTCGCTGCCATCTTTGTCGAACCCCTCCCACAGGCAGGTTTGCCGTCCTTTCGACTTGACAAAACCATGCATTTCGCAAAGATAATTCAGATACAAATCATGAACGTCCTCATACCCTTTTTCCTTGATTTTGGCGGCGACATGAGGAAGCGACTGCAATCCGCTCAAGTCTGCTTCGTCGGCGCCGATATGGAACAGGGGCGACGCGGGAAAAGCGTCTATCACCTCTTCCGTCAGCGTTTTCATTGCTTCCAGCGCTTTGTCGTCGGAAATGTCGATGCACCGGTATTCCGGTTTTCCGAACACTTCGGGATATGCCTGTCGCAGTACGGACGAATGTCCCGGTCCTTCGAGTTCAGGAACCAGCACAATACCCCTCTCATCGGCATAATCTACTATTTCCCCGATTTGTTCGGGCGTATAAAAGGTTCCTTTACGCAACAGTTTGGGATATTTTGCCGACGGGAAAACGACGGCCATGCTCAGTCCGATGACGGCGGGGCTTTTGACGTCGCCCAGGAAAAGGATGACCACGATGCAGATAAAGATAAACCCCAGCGAAAAGTTCAGCTTGAGGTTCGAGATGGTATAGTCGAGCAGTTCGGTCTGGTTGCGCGAGATACCGAACTCGATGTCGGGATAGATGGAGGCAAAGTATTCGGTGACTTCGTGGAGGGCGTTTTTCTGGGCGTCCATGTTTTCGTCGGCCTGCTTGATGACGGCAGCGTGACGGCGCGTTTGCCGCCGGCCAGCGAGAGGCCGGTTTCGCGTACCGGCACAAGGGAGACTTTCGCAAGGTCTTTCACCCTGAACAGCCGTTCCTGTTTGCGGAGAAAGATGTTTTCCGCGTCTTCGGGTGTGCGCAGGAGGGCGGAGAACTTGATGCTGTATTCTCGAATTCGCGGGCGGAGGTGTTTTGCCCGCTCACTTGTACGGTAATCTCCGGGATGGCAATGTCGGGTAATAACGATATCGGCAGTGTGAAATAAGTCACCCGCCCGAGAATGAAACAGGCCATGAAGACCATCAGTACGGCAATCGGACGCACTAAAAGAAATCTTACCATGACGATTCAAAGATTCAAGCAGTAACGGGATGGCCGTTGAATTCTTGAACCTTTGAAGCCTATTTGTTGGTAAACTGACTGGACAGGATCACAATTTGCATGTTGTCTTTCCGCAATTTAAGCCCCGAAGGCGCCAGGTAAGGATGGATGGCCGTCGTGTAATACGTGGTGCTGCCGCTGCTGTAATAGCTGCCGCTACTGTACGTCTGATAGACGCGGCTGACCGGAACCGCCAGCATTCGCAATTCTTCGTCCGGCGACACCACAAGATGATAGTTCAACAGATTGGCGATATTGTTGAACGAATACGTCCGGCTGGTCGGGTTGTATCCCTCCCCTGAAGCGTTAGGCGAAGACACCGCATCCGAAGTTGATATGTACGAAATGATGTTATTTTCAATGTTGCCGTTTTCGAAGAATGACGCGAGCGAATCTTCCGGCAGCAGCAGCAGGTGCGACGGCGGCGCAAGCGCATACAGCCAGTCCTCCTGCGGCAGGTATTTAAGCGTCAGCGGCAGGTTGTTTATCATGCGGCCCTGGACGACCTCCCTGATCTCCTGCGCAGGAATCACGAGGCGCGTGAAAATCCCCGCCGGCGTTTTCAGGTAAGTACAGTCGGCATTGTCTTCCAGCAGCTGTTCGGTATCTGTATTCTCGAAGCGGTTCAACTGAATCACCTCTTTTGTGGGCCTGAACATTTCGTATACGCTGATTAAGGAATCGGCGCCCGTGCTGCTCGTTTCCGCATACTGGTATACAACCGCCATCCGCGTATCCGACATGTGAAAAACGGTTCCGCTGCCGTAACCGGTGGTCACGTACAGACCGGGAAAGAACTGATTGAACGTTTCCTGATTCCGGAAGGTCGAGGGATTCTGCTGCGTTTCGTCGTATATTTTCTGTCCCAGTTCAACCGGGAGACGAATCTCGAAACTGTAATAGTACGACGTATCGCCGGTCGTCGAGATCGCCTGTATGCCGGAGATGATGCCGTTGGACGCCGAAACGGCCTGCGAGGCCAGCGGATTTTGCATGTCGCTGTAGTCGGAGGCCTGGATATTGGCGTAGTAAATCCTGTCCAGCTGTCTGGTTACCGGATAGATCTGTATTTCCATGGGAGCATGGGCGTCGCCCGTCCACCCGGCATATTCCAGAAACAGAAAAACGGAATCTATTTTACCTTCATAGGGCGTCCGGCTGAACCGGAAATTCTCCTGGCAATAGAACTGGCAAAGGTAATCCGATTTCAACCGGCCGTAAAGCGGGTCGTAAAATTCCCCCAGATAGCCGTTCACCGTTTTGGCAAAAACCGAGTCGATCTTCACCGTGGAAGCCGTCATCCGGAACGTATCCGCATACACCGTAATCCTGTCTTCATCCGGCAGTAGGTTCGGGCCTATCAGATTCGTGGCATCGCCGCAACTGCTCAGAAACATGCCTGCCGCACCTGCACAGGCCCATACGAATTGTTTGATATTCATTGTTCTCTTATTTGGATTTCATCACTAAATCATAAAATTCATTATATGCACCGATATAATCTTCCGGCAATTGATAAGGCAGGAAGTGCCCCTTTGTTTTCGAAATGTGGGCGATAATTTCGGGATCGACTTCGGGACTGCCCTGAATCACCGCATCCGAAAACTGAACGGCCAGTCGGGTTAAGGAAATGAAATCGGGCGTCGCGATGATGTTCATGTCGTTATCGGTAGCGCCGTCCTGTTTCAGTTTCTTCTTCAAATCGTTTGCAAACGCAGACTGGAAACCGTTTTCGTAGATAGAATAAATCACTTTCGTGCGCGAAAAACAGGGATCATCCGCATACATTCGCTTCAAATACAGGGGCGCCAGCGCTGTGAGCCATCCGTGGCAATGAATCACATCCGGTATCCAGCGCAACTTTTTGATCGTCTCAAACACGCCGCGCACATAGAAAATCGCACGTTCGTCGTTGTTTGCAAAACCCTCTTCATTTTCGTCAAAAACAGTTGCCGTCCGATGAAAGAAATCTTCATTATCAATGAAATAAACCTGCATACGGGCAGACTGGATCGAGGCGACCTTGATGATCAGCGGATGGTCGGTGTCGTCAATGATCAGGTTCATCCCCGACAGCCGGATGACTTCGTGCAATTGATTCCGTCGCTCGTTGATACAGCCATATTTCGGCATGAACGTTCTGATTTCCCTGCCCAGTTCCTGAATTCCCTGCGGCAGGTCTCTACATATCGTAGCGACCTCTGATTCCGAAAGATAAGGATTAATTTCCTGGGTTATAAACAAAACTCGTTTGGCATCCATTCTTTATTTCTGAAATTCTGAGTATATATAAAATTCGGGTACAAAGATAGCAAAAAAAATCGGATACGGGTGCACTCATAACGGTCGCAAATTTTGGGCCATGCCGTCAAGTTAAGGAGCTGTCCGGCAATAAACGATACAAATTTACGGACAGTTCCTACGTTTCGGATTCATGCAAAATAAACAGGAGAAAGCCGGGTGTGATTAAAAGCCAACGGTACTTTTAAAACAATTACCGACAAGACAAGTAGGCTAAAAATCCTTCGCAGATTATCAGCCTTTGACTTCGCACGTACAGCACGATAGAATATCTCCCGGACTGTGGGAAACATTGAACAACCCTAATTTTAACCTCCCTATTTTTGAGGGGTTTAAAAATGAATCTGCCAAACTTCACTTCCGGATGTCGCCTCAAAAATGGAATAATGGAACCGGCGCTATAATGAATGATGGAATTGATTTTTTTACTACCTTTGCGCCCTCAAAATCAAATGGATTTGAAAGAATATGAAAGAGATAAACCAAAAACATATTGAAGCGGTTATTGAACTTATAAATAAAAGTTCCTATTTCTCTTTATTGTCAATGAATGTTTGTGCAATAAGAGATGGATATTGTAAATTAGAAATTAGCCTTGATGAAAAACATCTTAATCCATTTGGAGGTTTACATGGTGGCGTTTACTCATCGGCAATAGATACCGCAGCATATTGGGCTGTTTATAGCAGTGTAGATGAAAATGCCGGACTTATATCTATTGATCTTCATGTTGACAATATTTCAACGGTTCAAAAAGGGAAAATAATTGTGGAAGGAAAACAAATAAAGGCGGGTCGGACAATATGTTTTTCCGAAGGGACGATAAAAGATGAATGTGGCAAAATATTGGCGCATGGAACATCAAAATTATTGGTGACAACCGGATTACAAACAATAAATCAGGCTATAACAGCAATGGGTTATGAGGCATTACCGCCAAAATTTTTAGAATAAAAGCGGGGATGATTTTTTGTGAGAGAAAATTGATCCGGTTTGCACACCCCTACCTGCCGGGGTGATCATCGACGGCGGCGAGCGGACAGTAGACCTGACCGGCTCGGCGAACAGCAGTCCCCTCATCACCGTGGGGACGGGCGTGACGCTCACGCTGCGGAACATCACCTTTAAGGGTCTGAATGCTACCGGCGACGGGACAAACAACATCGTCTCCCTCATCAAAGTGGAGAGCGGCGGGGCATCTCATCCTTGACGCCGAGGCGGTTATCAGGGAGAACGGCGGCGGCGTGTATGTGAGCGGCGGCACGCTCGTCATGAACGGCGGGAGGATAAACAGCAACTTTGGCGGCACCAGCAGCAACACCAGCGGCGGCGACGTGTATATGGAGGGCGGCACGTTCACCATGAACGGCGGAGAGATAAGCAACAATGAAGGCCCGGCATATATGTCAATAACAGCGGCGCGTTCCTCAGGAAAGGCGGAACCGTATCCGGCAATGCTACGCAGGGCGGCGGCGGCGGCGTGCGTATCCAGGATGGCGCGTTCACGATGAGCGGCGGGACCATAAGCAACAATATCAACGCGGGTTCCACCGGCGGCAACTTCTTTAAGACCGGCGGCACTGTCTACGGAAATGATGCAGCAACCCCCGCCGAGTTGCAAAACATATCGAGTAACCCCGCCAACGGTGCGGCGGTCTGTATGTGGGCGGCCCCTTATTATAAACGCAACACGACGGCGGGGCCGACGGTTAACCTGCGCAGCGACGACCCCGCCAACTGGGAGTAGTGGTTAGCGGTTAACCCACATTGCAGCCTGTTACGTCACAAATTTCCTAAAATCAGCAACATCCATTTTTTCAAATTCCGATTTGTGTACTACAAATTTTCGTTTGGAGTAGGGACGCGATTTGTAG
>JAISWC010000047.1 GCA_031271245.1 Tannerella sp.
CGGTATCTCGTCCGTCACGCTGACCCGCACCGGCCAGGCATAGCGGTTCTCTACCGCGATGCGTACCGGATTCTCGTCGCCGTTGGAAAAGCGTGGCGTACACATTCGCGAAGCCTCCACTCCGTCTTTCTTTTTCCACAAGAGCCACACGTCAAAAGCCAGCGCCGCGGCAACCACCGCCACCAGCGTCTTCCCCGCCACAAAAAACACGGGCACCACATAACCCGTCAGCAGCAGGGCAATGGCCACCGCACAACTCACATAAAACCGCCGGCTCAAATACATTCAAACGAACTTTCTCATTTCGGGACTTCGACCTTTTCAATCAGTCGCTGGACGACCTTGCCGGGCGTATGGCCTTCCATTTCGGCCTCGGCCGTGAGAATCAGGCGGTGCCGGAGGATGGAGGGAGCGATGAACTTCACGTCTTCGGGGGTGATGAAGTCGCGTCCCTGCAAGAGGGCAAACGCCTTGGCCGACTGCATCAGCGCGACCGACGCACGGGGCGAAGCGCCCAGATAGACGGCTTTGCTTGTGCGCGTCTGGTGGATAATCATCGCGATGTATTGCAGTAGTGTCGGGTCGACGTAGACTTTGCCCACCCAGTCGCACAGCTGTATCAGTTCGGCGTGGGTGAGGACGGGCGCGATCTCTTCCAGCGACGTCAGCCGCGCATGGGCATGGTGGCGTTCCAGGATGCACACCTCCTCCTCCAGCGTCGGATAGGGCAGGACGATTTTCATCAGGAAGCGGTCCAGTTGCGCTTCGGGCAGTTTGTAGGTGCCTTCCTGTTCGACGGGGTTCTGGGTAGCCAGAATCGTGTAGAGCGGACTCATCGCGTAAGTCACGCCGTCGATCGTCACCTGCCGTTCCTCCATCACCTCGAAGAGCGCCGCCTGCGTCTTGGCCGGAGCGCGGTTGATTTCGTCCACCAGCACGATGTCGGCAAAGACGGGGCCCCGGTGGAAATCAAACTCGCCCGTCTTCAGGTTGAACACCGACGTGCCCAGGATGTCCGACGGCATCAGGTCGGGCGTGAACTGAATCCGCGAGAAGCGCGCCTCAATCAGTTTGGCCGTCAGCCGCGCCATCAGTGTCTTGGCCACGCCGGGCACACCCTCGATCAACACATGTCCGCGCGCGAGGATAACGGTAAGCAGCAAGTCCACCGTCCGCTCCTGACCCACAATAACGGACGACATCGCCGCACGTATCCGCCCGATTTTATCCGAGAAATCACTCAGATTCAATGTTTCTGTTCTTTCTTTCATCTCTGTTTGGGTAATATCCGAAATAGATTTCACCGTGCAAACGTATAATAAATTTGCGTACTTTCTCTGTTTTCATCCAAAAAAATTTGCCTCCCGACTTCGTCACCGGGATATCCAGTGTCGAGGCCGGGAGGCAAACCCATCACTCATCGTTCATCGTTCATCGTTACTTGACCACCACCTTATGTCTCAGGCCGTCCTGCAGAACGACGATGTAAACGCCCTGCGGCATCGGGAGTGTCGTTGTGCCTGCCGGCACTTCGATCCGACGAATCAGGTGACCGGCTATCGAAAAGACGCTGGCGATATTTTCCTTCTCTACCTTGATGTAGATAGTGGTATTGTGCGACCAGATATCCGTTTCGTCTATCGGTGCGTTGCCGGTGGTCCTTGAAACCTCCGGGCCAATTTGCAGGGTGATGTCCTCCATCACCTCACGGATGACGTAGGAGTACTCGTTATCGTTCAGGCGCAGGCCTTTCAGTTCCGGTTCCGGTTCATAATCCACGATCCGGCCCGTGCGGACGGCCAGCGGAGCCGGCGTCTCAAACTCCAGTGTGAACGGGAAATTCGTGTGCGACGGCACGTAATGGATACCCGCCGGCGGGGTCGAGGCGACGCCCGCTACGTTCGGTATCTCCACCTTGCGGTTGATGATCGGGTCGATAACCGGCACGATGCACACGCTGACCACCTTACACACCTCGTCAAATTCAAAGGCCAGGTAATAGCGGCCGTCGATGGACGGGTGATCTTCCGGAGACAGATACGTCTTGCTCAGCATCAGGTGTTTCAGATTTTCTTCGCCGATCGACTGATAGCGCAGGATCGGAAAGCACAGCTTTTGGCCACGCTCCAGGTTCAGTCCGCCCGGACGCACGACAAGGTCTATATAGACCCGGCCGCGAAGCGTCAGCGAATCCACGTCGAGGAAGTCGGCATATTCGCCCAAGTTGTAGTGATTGCCGTTCGGACAACTGTAGCTTTCGGTGAACCCGGTGGCGGGGGTGTTGCCGATCGAAAATTTCAGTTTGCCGCCCTTGTCTATCCGCAGGTCTTTCGTCCGCAGGATACCGGCGTGCTGCTCGTAGCAGTTGCCGTTGGCCTCCAGCGAGGCATAACCCGGCGCGACCGTGGCGTCGATTTCGACATGTACGTCATTGTGCAGCCAGCCGAAGCCGCCGAAGTGGGAGGTGGTGATCACGTGCAGCGTCGATTCGAGCAGCCACAGCTGGCTGTAGCCGAAGGCCGAACACTCCGGACCGATCGGTTCCATGTGCAGGTGGCGCGTATAGATACCCGCATAGTCCTTGGACGACATCTGCGGCTCGGAAACCAGTTCGAAATGGCCGTCGTGAACGTCATTCGTGACCGACTTGCGAACAAATTCCACATGATTGCGAACCTTAAACGTATCCGTAAAGATTTTCGCATCCAGTGTCGGATTGCCGAACACATGGTCGAACGAGTCCGTCAGGAACGAAACGGCAGCATGATCGGCCACCAGCGAGTGCAGGCGCGGAAGCGAGGCGTCGTTGCGCAGCGTGACGTAGACCGTATCCAGCGGCATGGAAGCGCCCCGGCTTTCCGTATCCCGGCTGTGGGTATAGCACGTGGAACAGTCGCCGCTCGCGCCGCTGGGCGTAGCTTCCGCAAACGGCGGGGTGAAGCGGTGGTGACCCAGCTTGACAACCGGTACCCCGCGGTACAGACGGCTCCAGGAGGCGAGGGTCGTACGCGGCCCGTCGATGATCAGGCTGTCGTGAACGATCAGACTGTCTGTGCGGATCGAGATGCCCGTGCGTCCGTTGACGGCATTGCGCGAGGTGTTCAAATCCAGGTTGCCGTAGGTCTCCAGTACCGGCGACGCGATCAGCGCACGTTGCGCTTCGGCATGGATACGGGCGTCGGCATGGAACGTCACCCGCGACGTATTGTGCAGGTAGCTGTTGTCGCAGGCGTCGTCAAAGCAGGCTGCGCCCATCGTCGGACTGGGATCGTTGTTGATCTCGAAGTCCGTCATCGTCCAGTTTTTCTTGTCGCCCTGCGTCTTGATGTACAGACCGTAGCCCGCTACCGATTCGCCGTGCAGCGTCGTGTAGCCCGGTACCGAACCCATGCCCGTGCCCTGGCCGCCCGTGTAAACCAGATCCCTGTAAACGTCGATCAGGTCGGAAGCCACGGCAGCAAAACCGCCGCTCTGAATCGCGCCCGCCAACGGATCGTCACTGAAGTTCAGAATCAGCGGACGCGCCCGATTGATGGAGGTGTCGGCGTCGCAATGGAACTTGTCGCCGCACGGATAGCCCGCATTTTCACTGATGAACGGATCCCTCTCCGTACCGATGTCTCTCAGTCCGCCGTACTGCAACTTGATGTTGTTGTCGGCACCCACGTAAACGCTTCCGCCGCCCTGCTCGCGTGCCGTATATTGGAAGTCCTGCAGGTATACGTTGTTACGCCATTCCGGACATCCGCAAATATACTGCCGCTTGTCATACAGTTCGCTGCTGGCAAGGAACAGTAAACCGCCCTTCATCGAATCCGCATTGAACGGATAGCGCATGTCAATATCTCCCCACCGGGTCAGGAAACGGGCGTTGCCGCTGCCGCCGCTGACGTCCGACTGGAACGACAGGTAGGCGCCATTGTTGACAATGATATTTCCGCGCGTGCCGGCGTCAACCAGCAAATTGCCGTCATACCCGCGATAGATCAGACCCGTATCCGTACAGAAGTGGTTGTGGGTGGCATCCGGTTGAGAGCTGTTGATGGCACACCGGCCTACGCCGCCGATAATACCGGCTTTCTCATAATACGCATGTCCGCCGTGAGATCCGTCTCCGCAAAGATACCAGTTGGTAAACGGAATCGCGATTTTCGTATCATGCCTGCTCCCCTGCTCCAGCAGGATATCCTTGTGTGTAAAGTAGATGTTTCCACCTTGTTCAGGAGCGCCGGTATCGGTATCATCGTCGAAACCGGCCAGAATATTCAATTGACCGCTTCGATTACCCGCATTCACCTTATACGTGAATCTGTTCAGGTCATACGAGATGGGGCTTGCCAGTGGCCAGGGACAACTTGCCGACGGATTTGCCAGCAGATCCGGCGATACATAACATGAATATGTGTTATTATTCACGCCGTCATTGTGTCCCAGATAAATGTCGCCATAGTGAGAAATAATGTTCAGCGTGTCGGCCGATGAGGCAAGGTCTTCGTAATTCACCATCGCCGTCCAGATATGATTCTCGGCAAGGATTTCGGTTAATCCCATGTTGCCGCTATTGTTACGGACTATATTGACGGTATCAAACGTATGGATATTTCCTCTGCGACCCGTCACATTAGCATGAGTTATAACATCCAGATCCGAAGCCTGGTCTTTGAACTCGTTTTCCGCCCGCAGGGAAATAAGACTGTCGCTGTCATAGAAGATATTAAGCGGACGTTCCGTCTGAATATAGCCGGCTCTCGACAGCCAGGTCAGGGAACCCATCTCTGCCGCTCCGTCGTACAGGAAGTCTACCCGGCCTTTGGTGTTGATATTGCGCTCGGCTTCCCACAGCGTCGACGTGTGCGAATCAGCGCCCGCGCTGAATGTAACCGGGGCGGGGCCTTTCGTGGGATGACTGCTGTTTTGTTCACAGGATTGATTTGTCAAAATATCGTTTTCGGCATACAGCGTTACTGTAGCTCCCGCTCCGGCGCCTACCGTTTCCGTATAGTTAAATACCGATTCAATAACAATATCGTTTGTTACGGTGGCAATGTTACCACAATTTGAGTACGGTCCACCAAGGTGATAGGTATTGTCTCCGGCATGAAGGTAGGTAGTATTATTAACAGTACCCGTTGTTATTCGAGTCAGATTTACGGAATCGTTGATGTAAATACCGCCGTTTTTAGCCCACCATTCAATTTTGTTTGGAGATACATAATCATATGTCACTGTATGGTCGGTAATAATATCTCTACCGGCCGTCCAGGAAATATCGTCTCCGGGGGAAATGGGTAACGTGGCGCTGTGATCAAATGTAACCGGATTCTTTGTCCAGATACTGCCGTGGATAGCTTCCCACTCCGTTGGGCTGGTAGAATTGTCATTAATAAAGAGTATGCCTTTCGGTGCACCGTCGGTTGTAATATCATTATATGCAATCCACCGGCTGGGAGCAGCATTCCCTGAATTGGAGAACGTGACGCTGTCGTGTGTGGAAATATTGCTGTAAGCCGTCCATATAACCGTATCCGCAGCGCCTGTATTGGAAAAATTAATTTTCCCGTGAGCGCGAATGTCGTTATACGCCATCCATGTGGTCGTGCCCCTTGCACCTGAACGCGAGAAAGCAACCGGCGCATACGTTTCAATATTATGGCGAGCAATCCATTCGGTGCGTCCGGTACCGCCGGTACTGGCGGTAACGCTGTTATCAAACACAATATTCGAAGAAGTTTTGATATCCCTGTCGGCATGCCAGCGGGTGGTATCATTACCGCTATGGACAAATGTTACTGTCTTTGTCTGATCTTCCGTAATAATATCCTGGCCGGCACGCCAGACAGTCAAAGTCCCGTTTGACGCGCCATGAGTAAAGGTCACATCTCCGCTTGTATTAATATCGTTGGCGGCCTGCCAGCGGGTTTCGCC
>JAISWC010000052.1 GCA_031271245.1 Tannerella sp.
CGCATCTTCCATTCCGACAAGGCTACCATCAGCCACATCCGCTTCGAGAACATCCGCATTGAGCAGTCCGTGCGCCTCATCTCGCTCTGGCTCGACAAGGGCTATTATTCGCGCGACGAGGAACGGGGCTATATCTACGACATTACCTTCAGGAACATTCACGTGACCGGTGGCGAGCCGCTGACGGTGGAACTGCAGGGATATAACGAAGAACATACGGTTAATACGGTGATGTTCGACAACGTGACGCGCTACGGCAAGCCGCTGACGCGCGAAGGCGTTTACATGAACGAGTTTGTAAAGAATGTGGCATTTCGATAAATTATTTTGTATATGAAAAAGAAACTGTTTCTGGCAGGGCTTTGCATGAGTTGCATGCTTTTCTCCTGCACACAGCCCCGGACAGGCGTGGTGCGTATTGCGCCCGCGCCGGAGGGAGAACCGCTGAATGTGGACTTCAATGTGACGGTTGACGGACAGACGTTGCCGGTATTCAATGCGCGGGTGGGCGCCGTGGAGCGCATCGTCCGCGACAAGTCGCTGCTCGACCGCGGGCAAAGTATCTATGAACTGACGGCCTACGGCTATTTTGAGATGGAAGGGAGCGTCAGCGTGAAGGTGACGCACCGGGAGGACATCCGCACAGTGAAAATTCTGCCGTCTTCGGCTGGTATTTCCGCCACGGTCAGTGGCCGTACGGCCACCTTTACGCTGGACCGCCCGCGCTACCTGACGGTAGAAATCAACGGCGACATCTTCCATTCGCTGCATCTGCTGGCCGACGCGCCCGAGACGGATATCCCGGACAAAAATTCGCCGGACGTCATCTTCTTTGAGCCGGGCGTCCACGAGATTACACACCTGGAACTGACGGACAACCAAACGCTCTACATCAGTCCCGGCGCCATCGTTCGCGCGGCCGTACAGCCCCCCGGCCCCTATCCGCCGGTCGTCCTGCTGAAGGGGAAAAACATCCGCGTATGCGGACGGGGTGTCCTCGACGCTTCCCTGTCGCCGCTCCATACACGCTCGGTAATCCGGGCGGAGGACTGTGAAAACGTGCGCATCGAGGGAGTGATTCTCCATGACTCGCCCGGATGGACGGTGCCGATCGACAATTCGGAACATGTACTGGTCAAAAACCTGAAACTGTTTGGCTACCGGGCTAATTCGGACGGGATAGACATTTGCGGTAGCAAACATGTGGAAGTGGCCGAATGTTTCCTCCGCACGATGGACGACCTGGTGGTCATCAAGACGAAGTTCGGTAAAAGCGCCGCCGAAGACATCCGTGTGCACGGCTGCGTGTTGTGGAACCAGTCGGCGCACGTGCTGAGTATCGGTGCCGAACTGCGGCAGGACGTCAGTAACATTGTCTTCGAGGACTGCGACGTCATCCACGACATCGGCCGCGAATGGACACTACGCATTTACCACTGCGATAAGGCGCTGGTCAGCAACATCCGCTTCGAGAACATCCGCGTGGAAGAATCCGTGCGGCTGATTTCCCTCTGGATTGATTCGGCGGTCTGGTCGCGCGATGCCGAACGCGGCCATATCCGCAACGTGACGTTCAAAAACATTCATGCGTTCGGCGAGCCGATGACGGTAGAACTCAAAGGCTACGACAAAGACCATGCGATTGAAAACGTAACCTTCGAAAACGTCACGCGCTATGGCAAACCGCTGACGCGCGAGGTTGTCAAAATGAACGAATTTGTGGAGAATGTTTCTTTCAGGTAAATGACGGCCGGAGAAAACAATAAACAGTAGTATAAACATTAATAATATGAACAAGAATTTTAAAGTTAAACTGATCGCATGTATGATTCCATGTATGGGGATATTTTCTTCGTGCAGACGGGAAAAAAGCGAAATCGGCCGGCCCTACGCGGGCTGGAAAGAGGGCGAAATGGACATTCACCACATTTATACCGGCAGGGGCGAATCATCGTTCCTGATATTCCCGGACGGTACCAGCATGTTGATTGATGCCGGCGACTATGACCCGGCAACGCCCGGAGCATTTAATTTCCGGGATATAAAAATGTGCGATTTGCTGCCCGATTCTTCGCGGCGTGCCGGAGAATGGATTGCACGCTATATTGAGTGGATCAACCCGGCTAAAACCGCGGTGGATTATCTACTCCTGTCCCATTTTCACAGCGACCACGCGGGCGATACTCAAAATCCGGCTACCCGCACGCAGGGACGCGAGCCGGATTATGTCCTGACGGGCATTCCCGAAGTCGGGGAATACATCCGTTTCGGGAAAGCGGTTGACCGTGGCTATCCGGACTATCAGTATCCGAAGCCGGTAACGGATATTGACTTCTGCGCCGACAACTACCGCGCCTTCCTGCAGTGGAAGATGAAGCGGGAAGGTATGCAGGCCGAAGGCATCGACGTGGGCAGCCGGGAACAGTTCGTGTTGCTGAAAAATCCGCAGAAATACGGCGGCCTGTTCGAGATACGCAACCTGGCGGCCAACGGGCGTGTATGGACGGGCGAAGGGAAAAATACGGTGAATTACTACGACCTCAACCCGGAGCACACCGCCCGGGAAGATAACGAAAACAAGAAAAGCATCGGTATGCGCATCACCTACGGCCCCTTCCGCTACTTCACGGCGGGCGATTTCAGCGAAACGCTGCCCGACGCGCAGGGTCGTGAGGTGAACATCGAGGAAGAAATCGGAAAGGTATGCGGCCCCGTCCACGTGTGCAAGGCGAATCACCATGCCTTTCTCGACGCCATGTCCGAAGGCTTCATACGGAATGTCAGGGCTTCGGCCTACATCATCCCGGTGTGGGACTACCTGCATATCCAGCCGAGCACCATGACGAATATGGCTTCCCGCGAACTGTACCCCGATAGCCGGATTATTTTCCCGACAGCCTTTCCCGAAGTCGTGCGCGAAGCTTTTGCGAACGAACCCTGGATGGCTTCGGTTTGCCCGACGTACGGACATGTGGTCATCAAAGTCTTTGATCAGGGGAAGAAATACCGGATCTACGTGCTCTCGGCCCGCGACGAGCGCCGGACGGTGGAAGCGGTCTATGACTTTGTGACGGAAGGAGGTGCACGATGATGAAAACGGTAATCACCGTCCTGCGGATAGCCGTCGGATGGCATTTCCTGTACGAAGGATACGTCAAGGTGGCGGTACAGGGCTGGACGTCGGAAGGCTTCCTGAGCAGCAGCGTCGGCTTCCTGTCGGACTTCTACCACTGGCTGGCCGCCTCGCCCGTGCGCTTGCAGGTCACGGACTGGCTTAACATGCTCGGGCTGATACTGGTCGGCCTGGCGCTCTTTACCGGCTATCGGAGTAAATGGGCGGCGCTGGGCGGCGCACTGCTGCTCGGCCTTTACTATTGCGCCTTCCCGCCTTTCGGCCTGTCGTTGCTGAATGTAACGGACGAAAACGCCTTTGTCGTCAACAAACTTCTCATCGAAGCCCTCGTACTGTTCTTCCTTTTTTGCAACAAGGAGAGGGGTTACGGCCTGGACAGTCTTCTGCAATTCCTGAAAAACAGGCCGGCGGCGCAACACGGCGCGACGCCACCTCCGGAGGAACTGCGGCGCACGCGGCGCGAAGTCATCCGCAACTTAGTCAGCCTCCCCGTCCTGGGAATGGCCGGATGGGGCGCCCGCCAAAGCTACAAACTGTACGGGGCCGACGTCCTTTCCGGCGCCACACTGCAAATAAGGCGCACCGCACTCAACGAACTGAAAGGCGAACTGCCCACGGGTCAAATCGGGAATCACACCCTCAGCCGGCTGATCATGGGAGGCAACCTGATTGGCGGCTATGCCCATTCGCGCGACCTGAACTACGTGCACACCCTGTTCCGCAACTACAACACCGAAAAAAAAATCTTCGAGACCCTCATCCTGGGCGAACAGGCCGGAATAAACGCCATCAACATCGCCTATTCGTCCATGCCCGTGCTGGCCAAATACAAAAAACTGACCGGCAGCAAACTGAAAGTAATTGTCCAGGTAGAGATTTACGAAGAACCGGACCGGATGTACAGCGAGATTGATGAAGCCGTCGACTGCGGAATGGACATCCTCCAACTCTGGGGAGGGGTGGCCGATATATGCAGCCGGGACAACAAGCCCGAACTGTTGCACCGGTTCCTGGACCGCGCCAGGGGACATCACGGCTACGTAGCCGGTCTGGGCGCCCATGTGGTAGATTCGCTCATCTTCTGCGAACAAAACGGCATCATTCCCGACTATATCATGAAGACCATGCACCACGACAACTACTGGTCTGCCCATCCGCGCGAGAACCGGACGCCCTACGAAATGGTGAACGGCGATACGGACGACCACAACCGTTATCACGACAACCTGTTCTGTCCCTACCCCGAACGCACGGTTGAATACATCCGCCGTACCCGTATCCCGCTAATGGGTTTCAAAGTCCTTGCCGGCGGCGCGATACAGCCCCACGACGGCTTCGAGTGGGCTTTCCGCAACGGAGCGGATTTTATTTGCGTGGGCATGTTTGACTTCCAGTTGGTCGAGGACGTGAATACCTGTATTGACGTGCTCCAAAAACTGGAAAACAGACAGCGGGACTGGTACGGATGACATTGGGATCCTGCCTTCGCCGGACGGGGGTTCATGTGCAAAACCATCCCGTGTAGAGTATAAACGGAATTTAAACGCAAATTTTGCAGATTCGAGTTTCCCGTTCCGTGGATATTTCCCGAAAAATAGTTATCTTTGCCGGAGAAATTTAAATTTATATCATTAACAACCATGAAACGTATAACCGTTATTTCCCTTTTGTTTGTTCTTCTGTGCCGGGGCATCGCCGGGGAGGAACTTTTTGTATCGCCTTCGGGCAATGATGTTGCGCCGGGTACGCGCGAACAGCCTTTGGCTACACTCGCCGGCGCACGCGACCGGATACGCCTTTTACATCGTCA
>JAISWC010000213.1 GCA_031271245.1 Tannerella sp.
ACACCTGTAACGGATATTCCAGGCGGTCTTCTGGCTGCCTGTACAAAACTTCGGAATGTATCCCAAATATTCTACGAGTGTAATCATTTGACCGGAATCCCGAATCTTCTTTTCGATTCGAATAAGGATATTATTCAGTTTGGAAATGCTTTTCGCGGCTGTACCTCCCTGCAAGGCTCCAGCCCGTCCGGTTCGGACGGGTTAAAGCTGTGGGAGCGGGCCGGACAGCCGGGCTATCCGGCCGGAATCAACGGGGAGCAGTGTTTCCGGAATTGCACGGGACTGGATGATTATGATACCATTCCTTCCAACTGGAAATAAGTCCTACTATTTTAATTCTCAATAATATAAAAAAAACAGATACTATTAACCGGGCGCAAGCCCATTAAATTCAATTAGATATGAAACGATTTTTATTTTTGATTTTCGGGATGTTATCGCTCTCCCTAATGAGCGTGATGTACGTGTATGCCGGGGAATCGCCTCCGCAGGAGACGGTTTCCGCGATTGACCTGACCACCTTTACCGGCCTTGTGGCAGCCGTTTCGCTGGCTGTTACGCAGCTGGCAAAGATGCTTCCGGTCGTGGCAGAAAAAAACGGGCTGAAAATCCTTGTTTCGGTTGCGGTAGCTATTGTGGCAAGCCTGCTGGCCTGGCATTTCGGATGGGCGCCGTTCCTGCAAGGACTCACATGGTATATGGCTGTGTGCTACGGCGTCGGGGCAGGATTGACTGCAAGCGGCGCATACGACTTTATTAAAGCCCTGTTTAATAAATAAGGAAAGATCAATGATCAATGGTGAGCGACCGGTAACCGGCGCTCACCATTAACCGTTAACAGTGAAAGAAATGAATGCGATCCGGAAATACATCCTGTTCGTGGCCGGCTGTACAGCCGCCTATTTTGAACCGCTCGGCTTTCTGCTGAAACTGGTGCTTGTCCTGTTTCTCGCCGACTTCGTCTCCGGATTTGTGAAGTCGCGGAAAATCTGCGGGCGCTGGACACTGCAGTCGAAAAAACTGCGCTGGAGTTTCGTCAAAATGGGGGTATACATGTGCGTGATGGCGCTCACGTTTTACGTGTGCGAGGCCATGCAGCTGCCGCAGGAAACGGCGCTCTCGGCCGTAAAGGTCGAAGTCTGGTGCATCGTGTATATCGAAGGGCTGTCCATCGTGGAAAATCTGCGTGTACTGTTCCCGCACGATAGATTCCTCAAATTCATGCATTATCTGTTATCGGTGGAATTTTTGAAGTATGTACCGTTATTAAACGGTTTTTTAAAGGAAAAAGACGATGGCAAAAGTTGAAATACTGGCTCCCTTTATTCGGAAATGGGAGGGTGGCTTCGTAAATGACCCGGTCGACCGGGGCGGAGCAACGAACATGGGCGTCACGATCGGTACGTGGCGTCAGGTGGGTTACGACAAAGACGGAGACGGAGACATTGATGTCGACGATCTGAAACGGCTAACATGGGATGACGTTGTCAGCCGCGTCCTGAAGCCGCATTACTGGGACCGGTGGCAGGCGGACAGGATCGACAGTCAGTCCGTCGCGAACATTCTGGTGGACTGGGTGTGGGGTTCGGGCGCATACGGCATTAAGATCCCGCAGCGCGTGCTTGGCGTCGCGGCGGACGGCATTGTCGGCCCCCGCACCCTGGCCGCGGTGAATGCTGCCGATCCGCGCGCGTGCTTCGACGAAATGAAAGTCGAACGCGAAGCCTTTCTGCAGCGTATTGTCGAAAGCAACCCCCCGCAACGCAGGTTCCTGCGCGGCTGGCTGAACAGGCTGAACAGCCTGAAATTCGAAGGGTGACATGACACGCGAACAGTTTGAAAACACGGCCTGGAGGCCGGGTATGCATGTGGCCTACAAAGGTGAAAAGTATGAAGTTTCGGGCGTACACTTTTTCGATTATACGGTCGAAATTTACCGCGAGGCATCTGCCGCCTTCAGGGACGTGGAGTGTGAAAAGACGGAGATTGTACAGCCATGAAAGAACCGGCAAGTCGTCTTATCACAGTACTACTGTCGCTGTGCCTCGGCGGTGTCATCGGCTACGGCCTGGCCATGCGCCGGCTCACGCTGAAGGAGGAGGTGCATTACGTGCGCGGCGAAACAGTCACGGTAGCAGTCGAACTGCCTGCAGCCCGGGCCGAACTGCTTCCGGACAGCCTGCGACGGGGGCTGCGGCTGGCGGATATGGAAATCCCGCCCGGCACGGTGTTCCCGGACAGCGCCGACCTGCGCCCGACCGTCTACGACTGGAACCTTGCGCGACACTACACCGAAACGCTCCCGGACAGTCAGTACGGAAAATGGACGCTGGATGCGACCGTACAGTATAATCGCTTGCAAGACCTCAAGGCGACGGTTGTACCGGTGCGGAAGGAAACCGTCCGGTACGTCACGCCGGCCTGGCAGCCGTATGCGATGATGCAGTACAGCAGCCTTGGCGGCGTCGGGGTCGGCGGCGGCGTCTTCTACAAAAAAACCGGATATTATATCATGTACAATACCGACTTCCGGAACAGAGGCGTCGGAGCGGGGGTGATCGTGCGGTTTTGATTCATATCTCCGGAAAATCATGTTTTATTCTGTTGCTTCGCTGCCCGATGCGCTTTCTCAGGTACATTTCGGTCGTCGTAATATCCCGGTGCCGCAAATGACGCTGAATTTCATAAATGCTTGCACCATGGTCGGCCAGTTCCTGCGCCCCGGAGTGCTTCCA
>JAISWC010000282.1 GCA_031271245.1 Tannerella sp.
GTTTGCCCCGAAAGCGGCGACCGATACCGGCTGCAGAACGGGAAAGTCAGGAAAGAAGAACAGTAGTAGCCCGGGATGAATCAATAACGGGATTTTTGATCGCTGTCACCCTGTTTACCATGTCGTTTATTTTGCGATGCTGATTTCGTAGAGCGGTGTGCGGTCGCAGGCGTTCGGCGGACGGACGCGCAGGAGATGCGTGACCGTAGGCGCCACTTCCGTCGCCCTGACTTCGCGGTAAATATGTTGCGGTTTGATGCCGTAGCCCATAAAAATCAGGGGTGTTTGCACGGTGTTGTTTCGCGTAAGTTTTACCTTTTCGCCGGGCAGTTCGTTGTTGACGGCCCATCCCGGTTTCAGGCTGATGATCAGGTCGCCGCGCCCTGCAGGGTAGGTGCCGTAATGAAAGCCGGACATGGCTTCGTTCCAGATTCCCTTGCGCAGTGTCATGTCCGTGGTCACGCGCGCCACGCCGCTGAACTCGGAAACGAAATCGGCCGCCTTATTCTGAAATTCGATCAGGTCCAGTCCGGCCTCTTCGATCGTCTTGTGGTTGAGGTAAATCTGGTTGTTGTAAAATCCGTTGACCCAGGATTTTTGTCCGTAAATCGCCATCAGGTACATGTTCAGCAGCGCGATGCAGCGTTTGGGATGAAATTCCCCGCCGGGCATCCCCTCGGCAGGCTCCTCTTCGCTTCTGAAATAGCCGGTGCCGGTGAATACAATCAGCGTATTCTTCAGTCCGACCTTTTTGTCTATCAAGTTCAGCAACTCTTCAATATCTTTGTCCAGCTGACAGTACATGTCCTGAAGTTCGTGCGTATATTCCTTCGCCCTGTTTCCGAAATAATTCCCGGCATAAAAAGTGACGGCCATGTAGTCCGGGTCGGGGCGCATCCCGAAACCGGCGTATTCGAAGAACTGGGCGGCCAGCCGGTTGACCTCTTTGTTGCCGAAGGGAGAGGTCTTGACTTTGGGAAAGCAGTCGACGGTTTTCGACTTGAAGGTATAGCTGAACAGCACGCTTTCCTGTACGTAGGGCAGCGCCCTGTACTGATCCGGCGGGAGCGACGGGCGCCACGTCATGGCGTCTATCCGCACCGGCAGCGACTCGGGACTGTTGTTGTAGCGCTCCACATACCAGGGGACGTTTTTGTAATACGTGGTAGTCGCCCATTTGCCGTTCAGATTGTCGATCCAGAAAACGCCGCTGGCTACATGGCCGGACGAAAGGATGGCGCTTTCCGCGTCGGGCGCGATGGCGTAAACTTCGCTCCGTCCCCGGGAAGCAATTTTCAGTTCGTCGGCGACGGTAGCGGCCAGCAGGTTACGGGGCGAATAATGGTCGTGCGTGAAGTTACCCAGATAGTCGGCATCGAAAAGCGACGGGACTTCTTTCATGCGTTCGAAATCGTAATACACATTGCCCGTGATTCCGTGATTGCAGGGATTGGTTCCGGTGAACAGCGTGGCGAATGCGCTGGCCTGGTCGACGCCGGGAAATTCAAACCGGAGGTTGTGATAGACGGCGCCTTCGTTCATCAGGCGTTTAAAGCCGTGTTCGCCGAAGGTTGGGGAAAAGTATTCGACGTAATCTCCGCGCAACTGGTCTACGGTGATGCAAACAACCAGTTTAGGCGCGCTCTGCTGTGCCTGTAGCCGGCAGACGGCCAGCACGGCGACAAGGGGAAATATCCATTTCTTCATCCGATGTTTCTTCTTTTTCCGAAAATACCGTATCCCGAACGAATCAGCAAACTTGCCGCCAACGGGATAAAGGCCATGTTCAGGTGCTGCGGGAGAAAAATCCAGGCGCAGCACGTGGACAAAAGCGCCGCAAAGTTAATGAAATGGTAGTAATACGCAGCTTTCTTAAGTTTTTTTACGGCAAACAGGACGACGCCCGCCAGGTGGAACGGATGCAACCAGCCGACGGAAAGATTGGGCCGGATACCCGGATGTTCCGAAACGAAACAGAGGAAAAAAAGGATGCATCCCGCTACGCCGGCGCAGAAGAAAAGAAGGCCGTCCAGCGCCCGGCAGCGGCGTTTTTTTCGCCATCCGTACAGGGTCGCGGACAGGGTGAGGAGAAAAACCGTCAGGCTGCACGCCAGCGGAGTGAAAAACGTTTTTTCCGTTTCACCGTCCGGAATTTCCTCGACCAGTACCCGTTCCGCCGATACCAGCGGGACGCGCTCACCGTCCGGCCGCAGCACCTCGGCGCCGGTAAACGCTTTCCTGACGTTTTCGGGCAGGAAAAAGGACTCGCGAAACGTTGCCGTCCGGTCGGTCGGGAGACCGAGTACCAGGTCGCAGCCGAACGTCAGCCACGGATGGTCGCGCGTGCAGCGGTTAATCATCTCGCGGAAAGAGCCGGAGGGCGTTTCATGAAACTGTATTTCGCCGTCCAGACACCGTTCGAGCACGGCCACGGGACGGGTCGAACAGTTGTCGTAGAAGAAGTTGTAGCGGTAGTTCCGGTTCCGGGCTTCGGCATTGAGAAGCAGCGCCTGCCAGAGGGTTTCCTTCTCGCGTGGCGTCAGGTTCAGCGTCTGTTCGAAGACTTCGCTCCCGCGCATGATGTAATCCGTCAGGAAATCGCCGTACCGGTCATACGCCAGCATGTAATCCGTTTCACCTCTGGCAAAGTGATAGATAAAGTTCGGTCGGGAGGTGTCGAAGACGCCGTAATTGAAGACAATGTCAATGTCGTCCCGGCGGACGGAATCCGTCACGATCTGCCCGTGCACCCGCACGGCGGTATGTCCGTATAAGGTATACACCGCCCTGTCGCTGGGCGAACAGGTCAGCAGACTGATTTGCGTCCGTTCGCTCAAAACGGGCTGCGCATCCGGTTGCACGCACAGCCAGAGGAACAGACCTGTCAGGCCGCCTGTTTTTATCGCGCGGCGGCATACCCTGACACCCCAACTGTTTCTGTCGAAAAGCATCGTATTCTTTGAATGGTTGAATTAGTTCAGTCCCGTTGCTTCCAGCCACATATCGGCCATTAATTGCCGGCCGGGCAGGTCGGGATGAACGCCGTCGGCCGACCAGTAGCGTGCCGGCGCCCGTTTCACGGCTGCATCAAACCCCGACTGGAACGGCACAAATACGGTGTTGAACTCGTCGGCCAGCTTTTTGAGCGACCCGCGAAATTCGTCGAACGCCGGAAACCATCTCGGCTCGTCGATGGCCGACCCGCCCCGCAGGGCGAACGGTTCACACAAAACCAGCTGTACGTCCGGCAGCTTGTCTTTCGTGTATTTCAGCAGCACGCGCAAGTCATTTTCATAAACTTCCACCGTCCCCCTGTATCCGCCGCTCAGCGAATGCCAGAAGTCGTTTACCCCGATCAGGATGCTCAGCACGTCCGGCATAAAGGCCAGCGCTTCCATTTCCCACCGGTCGCGCAACTGGAATACCTTGTTGCCGCTGATGCCACGGTTGTAAATCTTCAGTCGCCTGTCCGCATGAGTTTTCAGCAGTTTCGTCGCCGTAAACAGTACATAGCCGCTACCCAGCTGTTCGAACGTATTGCACACGTTATTTTCCCGGTTTCGTCCACAGTCCGTAATGGAATCGCCCTGAAAAAGAATCACACTCTCGTTCTTCAAAACGATTTTCGGCGCCTTCACGCCATGCGGTCTGTTCACCGCCGCCCCGGCCAGTCCCGGAACTGTCATCATGCCCATTCCCGCCAGAGCGCCTTTCTTCAAAAATTCCCGTCTTGTATCCATTGCTTTCAATCAATCTTAATTTTTCGTTATTTGTGGGGCAAAGATACGATACGTATTCATATTTCCCGTATTTTTGCAGAAAATTATAAGCGGCAAGACCCGAGAGGCGCTGAAAACCTGCCGGGTCTGCGATGTGGTCAGGTACAGCTAAATTTAAACAGTAATGAGACGATTCTTTATTATGAGCATAATTACCGTCATGTTTGCCGGATGCGAATCGGAGGGGATCATCGGTTCGGTAACATGGAGGATTGAAAACGGGACGCTTACGGTCATGGCGAAAGGCCCCATGCCGGATTATTCCAGCGTGGACAATCATGTCCCCTGGTACTGCTACCGTTCCTATATCAGGACGGTTGTGATTGGAAACGAGGTGACGGGCATTGGCGATTATGCTTTTGCCCAGTGCGACGCGCTTACCTCGGTCACGCTTCCAAACAGCGTAACAGGCATCGGTTTTTCCGCTTTCGACCACTGCTACAGCCTGACTTCAGCCGTCCTGGGCAACCGTGTGACAACCGTTGAGGAGTGGGCCTTTTCCGGCTGCTATGCGCTCATGTCCGTAACCAGCCTGAATCCGACACCGCCATACATACGCCGCAACGTATTCGACGGCATTGACCTGAACAAAGCCACACTCCGCGTTCCCGCCGAATCCGTCGAGGCTTACAGGGCTGCCGAAGTCTGGAAGGAATTTGAAACCGTTACGGCATACGCTCCATAATCTGCTGCGCGCGGAAGGGTTTTGTGTATTGTTTATAAAGTAGATAGTAGTTGGCAGAGTAGTAGACGGCAGCAATGTGGATACAGTAAACTGCCGGTAAACGGAATCGTCAGGAAATAAATAGCGGAAAAAAGTCAAGAACGGATGTAACCGAACCTGTATGAAAAAATGTATTGTGGCCTGCGTGCTGGCGGCTTGCCTGTCTCCTTTCCCGGCTGCGGGACAGTTTGGGAAAATAACCAAAAAAAAATTGAACGGCCTGTTTACGGCACGGGTCGATTTTTCAAAAATGCGCGTGTCGTTTCTGCGCAAATTTCCCCGTACATACCTCGTGCTGGAAGATTTCCGGATGACCGGAACGGGAACCTTCGAAGGCGATACGCTGGTGGCGTGCAGGAAAGTGGCCGTGACGTTCGGCCTGGTGAGCGTTATCCGCCGGAAACACATCAAAATCAAATCCGTGATGTTGGAAGAACCCAAAGTATATGCCCGCGTTTTGGCCGACGGACAGGCTAACTGGCATATCCTGAAACGGCCGGCGCCACCGAAAAAAAAGATTCCCCCTCAGCCGGCGCCGTCCCCCGAACCTCCGCCCGAAAGCCGTGCCAAATCCAAAAAAGCCAGACCTCAAACCAAAGTCTCGACCGGTAAAATCGAAATTTGCAACGCCGACATTACCTTTCGCAACGACCGGCAGCAGATACTGGTTTCGGCCGAAGAAATGGATTTGCTGATACTCGAAGACAAAGCCCGGAACGACAGCGTGGCGGAATGGACGGTACAGCTGCATGTCGGCGACCTTGACTTCCGGACGGGAAACCGCGACCGGTTGCAGGATATGCAGGTAGACCTTGCCTCGAAAATCTGTTCCGGTCCGGATAAACGCATCTTCAGGTGGGACAGCAGTCTTTTGCAAATCAATGAGATGGCCGTCCGTCTCAGCGGTTCGGCAGGCAGGCGGGACAGCGGTTTTATCACCGACCTTTCCTTTGCCTCGGAAAACGCCGGGTTCAAAAATTTGCTGTCGCTTGTCCCGGCAGTCCGCCGGCAGGCGGATTTCGAAAGTCTGCAAACGGCCGGAACGTTCGCGTTCGACGGATATGTAAAAGGTATCTTCGGCCGTCGGCAAAAGCCTGTCGCCGGCCTTCACATACAGTTAGACAGCGCTTTCCTCCGCTATCCCCGTCTGCCGGAGCCGGTGAATAACATCCGCTTTGCGATGAACCTCCTGTACGACGGTACGGCGTTCGACCGTAGTACGGCAGACCTTGACAGCTTCCATTTCGAACTGGGCGGACGCCCGTTTGATCTGGCTCTGCACGTGAAAACGCCTCAAAGCGACCTTCAAATAGCCGGTGCGATGAAGGGTATGATCCGCCTCGATTCGCTGGCGCGCGCCATTCCCCTGCCTGATGATATGCAATTGACCGGGTATATGGAATGTGACCTTTCGCTGAACGGTCGCATGTCGGCGCTCGAAAAAGATTCCTTCGACGGTTTTCATGCGCAGGGAATGCTGGAACTCAGCGGCATCACCCTGACGAATCCCCGTTTTCCGGAAGGCGCGGATGTCCCGAATCTCTCCGTGAATTTCACGCCCCGTGCAGTAAAAATGCTCAAATCCATGGTGTCCGGACTGAAAAAAAAGAACTGATGCAGACCTGACAGGTCCCGTCGCTCTTTTGCCTGTTTTTGAATCGTCCGGAATTTTAGTGTATCTTTGCGGCATGGAATCCATCAGATTTGCTTTGAATCATTTCGGTGTGAGCGGGAACGACCTGAAAAGAACGCTTTCCGCCGCACTGGAAAAGGGCGGCGATTATGCCGATCTGTTTTTTGAACACACCTGTTCGAACAGCATCGGACTGCAGGACGGCACCGTCAACCGCGCTTCGTCGAACATCGACTTCGGTATGGGTGTACGTGTGATCTCCGGCGACCAGACCGGCTACGCCTACGTAGAGGACATCACGCCCGGGAACATGCTGAAGGCGGCGCAGACGGCCGCCCGCATTGCTTCCGGCAACAGCGGGAGCCGGGAACCGGTCAGCCTGACGGAGGTGACGCCGGCGCATGATTTTTATACCGTGCATACGGCGTGGGACGAGGTGGCCGTGAAGGACAAAATGCCCTGGCTCCAACAGTTGAACGACCGGATATTCGCGACAGACCCCCGCGTCACTAAGGTGATCGCCGGCCTGGGAGATACGGCTTCGCACATTTTCTTCTGCAATTCCGCAGGCGAAATGTGCTACGACTACCGTCCGATGGCGCAGCTCCAGGCGCAGTGCATTATGGTCGAAGGCAACCGGCTCGAAAACAATTACGCCGGCCGTTCGTTCCGGATGGGGGCGGAGTTCCTGACGGACGAACTGGTGAATACGCTGGCCGCAGAAGTGGTCGACAGAGTAGAGCCGAAATATCACCAGTCCCAGCAGCGTGATGAAAAGGCGGAGCGGCACGGAGGCAAGCATCTCCCCGAA
>JAISWC010000292.1 GCA_031271245.1 Tannerella sp.
AAAAATCGCTCGGAAAATCTCCGGAGACACTACTGAAATTTTACCGTAACTACCAAATTAGTTGGTTGCGGATTTTAGGTTATAAACAACACGTCTCTTTGCCGAAAAAAAACGTACGATGTTCTCCTAATTTTTTCGGTTTTCCAGAGAAGTTCGGATACACGTGCCTGATTTCATTGGAATTTGACAAGTTCGCCTGCTCTGTTTGGGAAAATAGCATAAACACACAGCCATTTTTCCGTTTTTTGTCCGATTTGAATGCTCGATTTCACGCATCTTTGTTCAGTTTTGAAAGGAAAAACGACATAGATTAAAGTATGCGTGAAGATTGTTTTGTTTTTTATGTGGTTGCCCACGTACTGTTTTTGACAAGTTTTTCAAGCTGCAACATACAGCAGGTGGACAAAAGTATACAGGAACGGATTGCCGGGAGATGGCAACTGGTCAAATGTGAATTTGCGGACACTGTGGATACCTCCCCCGTTCCGGAAGTGGAAACCGACCTTGAATTTGCCATCATCGGTGAAAGCCGGTATTGCACCACTCCTACCCATTGTTATATGTACCGGATGGATTCCGAATTTCTGTATCTCCTCAATAAAAATTCGGATCGCAAGTGTTGCTTCAATCACGTTCAAATATACAAATATCATCTGGAAGCCGGCCGGCTTCGACTGCATGTGTTCGGCGCTTTTCTGAAATCCGCCGATCGTCCGGTGAGCCTCATCTACGAAAAGAAACCGTAGTACGGCATCACAAAAAAAGTGCAAAAAGCAAACGGCTGAAATTTTTTCCGCTGTTTTTGCTACGGATCATTACTTTTTTGCACAAAAAAGAGGCATTTTTATTGCAGACCTTCTTGTTTTCCCGGGAAAAATGTCTACTTTTGCCCCGCGTTAAGAATAAACAATGGAATATATCAATGTACCGAATGAATGCAAATAAAGTGATTGGAGAAAAAATACGGGGACTGCGCGAAATGAAGAATCTTTCAGCGGAAGACGTGGCGGAACGCAGCGGGCTGAGCCTGACGCAGATTCTGCGAATAGAAGAGAATGAGGAACTGCCTTCGCTGGCGCCGCTGATTAAGGTGGCGCGCGTGCTGGGCGTCCGGCTGGGCACGTTTCTCGACGACCAGCAGGAACTGGGGCCGGTCGTTTGCCGCGGAAAGACGCTGAGCGAACGGGAAGGTATCAATTTTTCAAACAATGCGAAGGCCGTACATGCCAACATGGCCTACTACGCGCTCTCGCAGGACAAGTCCGGACGGCACATGGAACCCTTCCTGATTGACGTCCTGCCCGCGAAGGACGCCGATTTCGTGCTTTCCACCCATGAAGGCGAGGAATTTATCTTCGTACTGGAAGGTGCCGTCGAAATCAATTACGGGAAAGACACGTATGTGCTGGAGCAAGGCGACAGCATCTATTACGATTCGATCGTGGCGCACCACGTACACGCCGCCGGCAGGCAGCCGGCACGCATCCTGGGAGTAATCTATACACCGTACTGAATCATGGAACTGTCGAACAGAACACTGGGGCAGTGGCTGGAACACTGGGCGGAGACGACGCCGGACAAAGAATACCTCGTCTATTCCGACCGCAACCTGCGGTTCACGTGGCAACAGTTCAACCGCCGCGTCGACGACATGGCCAAAGGACTGATGGCCATCGGTGTGGAAAAGGGAACGCACATCGGCATCTGGGCGACGAACGTGCCCGACTGGCTGACATTCCTCTACGCCGGCGCCAAAATCGGCGCGATATTAGTCACGGTCAACACCGGCTACAAGCAGAGCGAACTGGAATTTCTCGTTAAGGACGCCGACATCCATACGCTCTGCATCACCGAAGGCGTCTTCGACGGCAGCTACGTCGACATGGTCTACGAAATGGCGCCCGAGCTGCGCGATTCGCAGCGCGGATTCATGAACAGCAGGCGTTTCCCGAAGCTGAGAAACGTCGTCTACATCGGTCAGGAAAAATACCGAGGCATGTACAACACTCCCGAAATCCTCCTGCTGGGCGGGAATATCGACGACCGCCTGCTGGAAGATGCCAAAAGGCAGGTTGACTGCCACGACGTGGTCAACATGCAGTACACCTCCGGGACGACCGGCTTTCCGAAAGGAGTGATGCTCACACACTACAACATCGCCAACAACGGCTACCTGACCGGCGAACACATGGCCTTCACGGCCAGCGACAAGCTCTGCGTCTGCGTACCGCTGTTCCACTGTTTCGGCGTGGTACTGGCCACGATGAACGTCCTGACACACGGCTGTACGCAGGTGATGGTCGAACGCTTCGACTCGCTGCTCGTCCTGGCCTCCGTTCACAAGGAGCGGTGTACGGCGCTGTACGGCGTCCCGACCATGTTCATCGCCGAACTGAATCACCCGATGTTCAACATGTTCGACCTGACCTGCCTGCGCACCGGCATCATGGCCGGCTCGCTCTGTCCCGTCGAGCTGATGAAACAGGTCAGCGAGAAAATGTACCTGCAAATCACCAGCGTATACGGCCTGACGGAATCGTCACCCGGCATGACGCAGACGCGCATCGACGACCCGTTCAAGGTGCGCTGCGAAACGGTCGGATGCGACTACGAATTTACCGAAGTGGCCGTCATCGACCCCGAAACGGGCGAGCATCTGCCCGACGGCGTGCAGGGTGAAGTCTGCTGCCGCGGCTACAACGTTATGAAGGGATATTACAACAATCCCGAAGCGACGGCCGAGGTGATCGACTGCGATGGATTCCTGCATTCCGGCGACCTGGGTATCCGCGACGCCGACGGCAATTACCGCATCACCGGACGCATCAAGGACATGATTATCCGCGGCGGCGAAAACATCTATCCCCGCGAGATTGAAGAATATCTCTATCATCTGGAGGGAATCAAAGACATTCAGGTAGCTGCCGTTCCTTCGAAGAAGTACGGCGAGGAAGTGGGCGCGTTTATCATTCTTCACGAGGGTGCTGTGCTGACGGAGGAGATTGTCAAGGACTTTTGCCGCGGGAAAATCGCCCGTCACAAAATCCCGAAATACGTCTTTTTCGTAGACACGTTCCCCATGACCGGCAGCGGAAAAATACAGAAGTTCAAACTGAAGGATCTTTCGCTCGAACTGCTGGCCGCACAGGGCGTCGTGCCGGAATGAACCGGTACGTCGGCAGAAGTCAATCCCATCCTTTTCCTTTATATGATTCTTGACGGTGGTTTTTCCTCCCAAAACGTTTGAGACAAAAAAACAGTGAAGCGAAAGTTTTGTATACTGTGTGTGGCATGGTTTTGTACACGGAGACACGGAGCACACAGAGATGTTTTTCTCTGTGTCTCTCCGTGTAAGAAAAAACAGTTACACAGAGTTCCACAGAGCGAATCTCCGTGTTCTCCGTGTCTCCGTGTTTATACTGGAGGTCAGCCCAGCAGGATTTGGAGTATCTGCACAGCGGCCTTGGCGACAGACGTCCCCGGTCCGAAGATGGCGGCCACGCCGGCACGGTAGAGGAAATCGTAGTCCTGCGCGGGGATGACGCCGCCGGCTATCACGAGGATGTCCGGGCGTCC
>JAISWC010000319.1 GCA_031271245.1 Tannerella sp.
CGGCGGATTGCCGTCGTCGGTTCCGGCCCGGCCGGACTCTCTTTCGCCGGCGACATGGCACGGTTCGGATACGGGGTGACCGTCTATGAAGCGCTGCACGAAATCGGCGGCGTCCTGAAATACGGCATTCCCGAATTTCGTTTGCCTAACGACATTGTCGACGTCGAAATCGACATCCTCAAACGGATGGGCGTCCGGTTCATCCGGAATTGCGTTGTCGGGAAAACGATTTCGTACGAAGACCTGCACGCCGAAGGCTATCAGGGCATTTTTGTCGCCAGCGGCGCCGGACTGCCCAATTTCATGAACATACCGGGCGAAAACCTCGCCGGCGTGCTTTCGTCCAACGAATACCTGACGCGCGTCAACCTGATGGGCGCCAACCGCGCCGAAACCGACACGCCCGTGCTTTTCGGCAGGCATGTCGCCATTATTGGCGGGGGCAATACGGCGATGGATTCCGTACGCACCGCCCGGCGGCTGGGCGCCGAAAAGGCCATGATTGTCTACCGGCGCTCGGAGGAAGAGATGCCCGCCCGCATCGAAGAAGTGAAACATGCCAAAGAAGAAGGCGTTATCTTCCTGAACCTGCACAGTCCCGTCGAATACATCGGCGACGGGAAGGGGCGCGTAAGACGGATGGTGTTGCAGAAGATGAAGCTGGGCGATCCGGACGCTTCCGGACGGAGACGCCCGGTCGAGATTCCCGGCGCTACCGAAACACTCGACGTGGATATGGTCGTTGTGGCTGTCGGCGTCTCGCCCAATCCGCTGGTGCCGTCTGCCTTCAAGGGTTTGAACATCAGCAAATGGGGCACCATTGTCGTCAATCAGGAAACCATGCAGACCGACTTGCCGGACGTCTATGCCGGGGGCGACATCGTCCGGGGCGGAGCCACCGTCATCCTGGCCATGGGCGACGGACGCAAAGCTGCCGCGGCCATGCACCGCGCCATGGAAAAACATGTTGTATAACATATAAAAAACGGTTGTATGAAACAAAAAAAAGCTGCATCTTTGTCCCGTCTATTGCAGCAAGTTGGATCTGTGTGAAGAAAACTTGTATATAAGCGAGTAAACTGTTTTATGTATTTATTCTTTGTGGGAATATTGTTGTTATTTTGCATTTATTACTGCTGTTATAAATGAGGATTGCCTGTGAGAGGCGTTGTTTTTCAACATTATATGAATATTTGAAAGAGTCTGTGAGAGACTGTACTGATAGCAAAAAGTGAAGCTTTCCCGGAGTGAGTAAGACTCACTCCGGGATTTTTTTGCGCAGCATCCTATCCTGTTTTCCGCAACGGAACACCTGAAAATACGGCAAGTCGGCAGCCTTGCTTCGGTACAAAATCATCCGTTCAGTTCCAGTCCTTTTACGACCGTTTCCCGGCCCAGTATTTCGGCGCAGGTGAAAAAGGAGGTTATCGAGACGCCCAGTATGCCGTGCAGGTTCAGGTTCTGTCCTGTCAACAGCAGGTTGGGGATGGGCGTTCGCGGCGTGAGCACGGTATACATTGGCCGGGTAAAGTCCTTGCGGATGCCGTAGGCCGTTCCCTCAACCGCACCTGTGTAGGAGGCATAGGAAAGCGGCGTACTCGTATACATCTTTTCTACCGCGTCGCGCAGTCCGGGAATATGCCGGGAGGCCAGCCGGAGACAGGCTTCCGCCCTGCCGGCTTTCAGCCGCGCATACGATTCGCCCCGCCTGCCGGGCGGCAGGTCTTTCCAGGGCGTCACCTCGCTCCAGCACATCGGCGTCAGAATGTCCAGCGCCGGCGTGCAGGAACCTGTCTCCGGCGGATAATAACTGATCATCACACCTTTCGGGCCGTCTTCCGGGCGGTCGTGCCAGCCGTCCGACCGGTTTTCGTGCACGAACACGTTCCGGTTGCGGTAGGGCACGCTGCCCGGTTTCAGCCGGAGGTGCAGCGTAAACATCCCGAAGGTGTTCGGCAGCGAAGCAATCCGTTTGCGGTAGATGTTCCGCAGCAGTTTCGTTTCGTCAATCAGCGACAGCGTGAAGGCCGGATGCACATCCGAGATCACCCAGCGTGCCGAGAGTTGTTCCTCGCCGTTTACCTCGACCGTCGCCAGCCGTCCGCCCGCCTCCGTCAGGCGCGTCACTTCCGCCCGCATCCGTACTTCGCCGCCCATCGCCCGGAGGCGCTGCACCAGCCGTTCGGCTATTTGCGATCCGCCGCCGCGCAGCCGCCATGCGCTCCGGATAAAAGCGCTGTTGATCTGTGCAAATACGTAGAGCGGCAGCGTGTCGGCACGCAGTTCCATCTTCAGCGACGTACCCGAAAGGACGTTGCGAAGCAGCGGATCATCGGTCGTTTCCTTCAGGAAATCATGCGCCGAACGCGCAAACAGCGAGGTGGTATACAGTTCGTCGGCATTCCCGGGCCTGAAAGCGTCGAACAGGTGTTCGCCGACGTGTTTCAGGAACGCGGCATAGGTCGCCAGTTCGCCGCGCCGGGCGGGAAAATGCTGCGCCAGTGTATCGGCAAAACGTTCGTAACCGTTGGCAAAGGCATACGTCTTTCCGTCGATGACCACTTCGTCGAAGGCGGCTTCGTCCAGCGGATGCCAGGGCAAATCGAGCAGTCCGAAATAACGGAACAGCCGGTGCAGCGGCTGGCCTTCCCCCAGTCCGCCGACGTAGTGGAAACCGGTGTCGAACCGGACGCTGCCGCGCTGAAACGTTTGCAGACATCCGCCCGGCTGCGCGTGGCGCTCCAGCACGCACACCTTCATGCCGTGCCGTGCCAGGATGTAGCCGCACTCCAGACCGCCCAGACCGCTGCCGATGATGATTACGTCGTATGATTCCATTTTTCCCGGTAATTTTGATTCAGCCGTTTTCCTCCCACGGGTATTTTTCCGCCGGATAATACCGTAGCGTCCTGTTCACGTACGCGACGTGCTTCACTCGCGGCTGCATGGCCGTCCGGTCGTGCGAGACGAGGATCACGGCCGCCCGCAGGCTGAAGTCGTCCAGCAGCGCATACAGCCGCTGTTCGAACGGCTTGTCGACGTAGGTATCCGGTTCGTCGAGCACCAGCACCTCCGGCTGCGACACGATGGCGCGCCCCAGCAGTACGCGCTGCAGTTCGCCGCCGGAAAGCTCGCCGACCGCCCGTTTCGCAAACGTCTCCAGTCCCGTCAGTGCAAGGACTTCGTCAATCCGCCGCCCGTCCTCGGCGGAAAATCGCTGCAATGGCCGTTTCCCGGCCATCAGTCCCGACGCCACCGCTTCACGCACGGAAATGGGAAAACGCCGGTCTATGCGGCTCACCTGCGGCAGATAACCGATGGCGAGCGAGGAAACCGGCCGGCCGTCGCGGTAAAAGCGTATGCAGCCTTCCGAGGGTTTCAGCAGTCCCAGCATCACCTTGAGCAACGTGGTCTTGCCGCCTCCGTTCGGGCCGGTGATCCCCAGGAAATCACGCTCGCCAACCGTCAGCGACACGTCGTTCAGCACGGTTTTTGCGTCGTAGGCAGCCGTAATATGCGTTATTTCAATTCGCTTTTCCATTGTCGGGTTCGGGATTCGGGGGTCACAGCAGGCTTTGCGCAATAAAAATCATCTGTTCGCGCCAGTGTACGTCCAGCGGGTTGATCGTCACTACCCGTGCGCCGATTTCCTTCGCTACCTGTTCGGCGTGTTTACGGTCAAATTCCTGCTGCACGAACACCACCCGCACCTGTGCTTCCTTCGCACGGTCTACCAGCGTTTTCATCGAAGCGGCCGAAGGTTCTTTGCCTTCCGATTCGATGGCCAACTGCGTGAGGCGGAACTCGTCGGCAAAGTAGGTCAGTGCCGGATGATAGATGATAAACGTCCGGCAGGTCAGCGTATCCAGCATTGCGTGGAGCAGGTGTTCCGTTTCGTCAATCTCCCGGAGCAGCTGCCGGTAACCGGCGCGGTAGGCGTCTTCGTTCGCCGGGTCGAGGCTCACAAACGCCTGCAAGGTGTTGCGGGCGATGACGCGGGCGCCGGTGGTTGCATTCCAGATATGCGGGTCTTCCTTGCAGTGATGGTGATGAGTGTGTGCCGCGCCGTCTTCGTGCGCCGTGTCATCCCCTCCTATCCAGCGAATTCCCCCGGACAGATCGAAAAAAGTCAGGTGCGGATTGTTCTCCCGGATGGTCTGCATCCATACCTGTTCGAATCCGATGCGGCCGATCCGGAAATAGGCTCTGCTCCGGGACAGGCGTACCATTTCGTGCGGTGCGGGGTCATACGTTTCCGGGCTTTGACCGGCCGGCACCACCGTATGAACGTCAAAGCGGTCGCCGGCGATTTTCTCCGCAAAATAGCGCTGCGGTTCGACGGTCACTGCCACACACTGTTCCCGCATCTGCGAAACGCTGCATCCCGCCGGCAGCAGGCACAGCAGCAGATAGAGCGCCAGCCGCCCTTTCGACAGCCATTTTTTGCCGAGGTGGCGCACCGAATACCAGGAGGCAAGCAGGCCGATGAGAAACACCGTGGCCATGATCGCCAACAGATCCGTTGCGGCCAGTTTCACCGGGTAATTGTCGCTCATGAACAGGCCCATGGAACTGCCGAGTTTGATCAGGCCGTATTCCTGCTGGACGACACACAGCGTCACGCCAAGCGCCATGCCGGTCAGGGCGCCCAGCATCGAAATCATGCATCCCTGGAACAGGAAGATCCGGCGGATGAGCCGGTCGCCGGCGCCCATGCTGCGCAGCATCCGTACATCATCCTGCTTCTCGATCATCAGCATGGAGAGCGAACTGACGACGTTAAACAGCGCGATCGCCAGCACGAAAGCCAGAATAAGAAACGTCATCCACTTTTCGGCCTGCATCATTTTGTACGACGCTTCCTGCTGCTCATACCGGTTCTGCACGCGGAAATCGTCGCCCAGGAGCGTGCGGATACGCTTCTGCACCGCCTTGATGTCGACCCCGGGTGTCAGTCCGAGTTCCAGTGCGGACACCTCTGTTTCGTAATGCAGCAGGGTGCGCGCCAGAGCGAGGGGTAGAATCATGCAGTTTTCGTCGTATTCCGGCTGATTGATGCAGAATATGCCTCCGATGAAGGCGTATTCCATGTGCCAGGAGTGTAGCGGACTGGCCAGGTCGACTTTGCGGTCGCGAACGGGTGCGTAGATTTCCAGCGGGGCGACAAACCCGGCGTTCACGCCCAGTGTCGACGCCAGGCCGATCCCCAGTACGGCGCAGAATGTTTCGCCTTCCTGCAACGTAAATTGCCCGTCAATCAGCAGCGTATCAATCCGCACCAGTTCCCGGAACGAGGGACTGACGCCCTTGGCCACGGCAATGACCTGCCGCCCGTTGTAGCGCACCAGCGCGTGATCCTGCAAGACTTCCGTACAGACAGCCACTTCGGGCATGTCGCGCACCTGTTGCATGACTTCGGCTTCGGGGTCGAACACTTTTGCCGTGACGGGCATGATTTTCAGTTCCGGGTCGAAATTGCCGAACATGGACGTCACCAGCACTTCGAATCCATTGAAAACCGACATCACGCATACCAGCGCCATCGTCGCCACCATCACGCCGC
>JAISWC010000326.1 GCA_031271245.1 Tannerella sp.
GAACTGAAAGCGCGGCTTGAGACGGACGATAATGAATTGAAAAAGATATTCGAGACGGGATGGCGTACGGCGCGGCTGTGCGCGGTGGAAACGTATATGGACTGCCCCTACTACGAACAGTTACAATACTTGGGCGACGCACGGATACAGGCGCTGGTTTCGCTCTACAACAGCGGTGACGATCGTCTGGTGAAAAACTTTCTGAACCTGACGGACTGGTCGCGCCAACCGGAAGGAATCACCATGAGCCGCTACCCGACAACGGAGGCGCAGTTCATCACTCCTTTCGCGCTATGGCACATCGGCGCGCTGCACGACTACCTGATGTACGGAAGCGATGTGGATTTTGTGCGCCGAAAGTTACCGGGCGTGCGGATGATTCTGGATTACTTCGCCCGTTTCCAGCAGGAAGACGGCTCGCTGAGAAACCTTCCCTGGTGGAACTTTACGGACTGGGTCTATACCGGCGGATGGGACTTCGGCGTGGCGCTGCAAGGTAAAGATGGCAGCTCGGCGTTGATGGACTTGCAACTGCTGTGGGCTTATCAGGTGGCAGCCGATCTGGAGAAAAAGTCAGGGATAAGCTGTTTTGCCGAAATCTACGACCTGGCTGCCCGGAAACTGGAGAAGGCCGTTCAACAGAAGTATTGGGATGAAACACGAGGTTTGTATGCCAACAACTCGGACAAAGTATTTTTCTCGCAGCACGCCAATTCGCTGGCTATCCTGACCGGGGTTGCCGGGGGAGATACTGCCCGCCGAATAGCCGAAAAACTCATGACCGACACCACGCCGGCTCCGGCATCGATTTACTTCAAATACTACCTGCATCAGGCATTGACCAAAGCCGGACTGGGCGACGGCTACCTGAAATGGCTGGATATATGGAGACAGAATCTGGCGCTGGGGCTTACCACCTGGGCCGAAACGTCCGACCTGGACAAGACGCGCTCCGACTGTCATGCCTGGGGTGCAAGTCCGAATATCGAGTTTTTCAGAATCGTACTCGGCATCGATAGCGAAGCTCCCGGATTCGGCAAGGTGAAGATTGAGCCCCATCTGGGCGACGTCAAAAGAATTGCCGGCGAGATGCCTCACCCGGCCGGTACGGTCAAAGTGGAATATGAAGTAACAGCTAAAGGTTTGAAAGCACATATTGTACTGCCGCAGAACACTTCGGGACGCTTTGTTTGGAAAGGCAAAAACTATGCGTTGAAAGCAGGAGAAAACAAATTTCAGATACAGGAATAAATATATGGATAAACAGTTTAATTATGATACGAAAAATATGCAGTATGGCCATTATCGCCATATTTTTATCGGCCTGCCGGCCTGATACGCCACAACTTGGAAAGGCATCCTTAGACGAAGTGATTGCCGCCATGACGCTGGAAGAAAAAGTAAACATCGTGGTGGGCGGCATGTCGGGTATTTCCACCGGCGACAGCGTAGTAATTGTTAAAATCAAGGAAAATCTTCCGGGCGCTGCCGGAACAACAAATGCCGTCGAACGCCTTGGTATTCCCTCCATCGTACTTGCCGACGGACCTGCCGGCCTGCGAATCAATCCGACACGCGAAGGCGACACGGCTACCTATTACTGTACTCACTTCCCTGTCGGCACATTGCTTGCCTCTACCTGGAACCGGGAACTGATTGAAAACGTCGGCGAAGCCATCGGCAACGAGGTTTTGGAATATGGCGCCGACATATTGCTGGCTCCGGCTTTGAACATCCACCGGAATCCGTTGTGCGGGCGTAATTTTGAATACTACTCCGAAGACCCGCTCCTTTCCGGGAAAATCGCGGCGGCTTTCGTCCGTGGCGTACAGAAGAACGGCGCAGGCGTTTCCGTAAAACACTTTGCAGCCAACAATCAGGAAACGAATCGCATGTTGAACGATTCGTATGTGTCCCCCCGCGCTTTACGCGAAATCTATCTAAAAGGCTTTGAAATCGTGGTGAAGGAATCCGGGCCGTGGACGGTGATGTCTTCCTACAACTATTTGAACGGCATATACACTTCCGAAAATCCCGAACTGCTGGAGACCTTGCTCCGGGACGAATGGGGATTCAAAGGCGTGGTAATGACCGACTGGTTTGCCGGACGGGACGCCGTAGCCCAAATGAAAGCGGGCAACGACATGTTACAGGGAGGTTTGGACAAACAGTGCGAAGCGATTACAGCCGGAGTGAATGAAGGCAGGCTGGATGAATCCGTCCTCGACCGCAACGTGAAGCGTATCCTCGAACTGA
The DNA here is from genome assembly GCA_031271245.1 of Tannerella sp. Classification (GTDB taxonomy): domain Bacteria; phylum Bacteroidota; class Bacteroidia; order Bacteroidales; family Tannerellaceae; genus Tannerella. The sequence continues at coordinate 2,257 of JAISWC010000326.1, forward strand.
TTGTACAGACTCCACGTTTCAAAGAACATCCATTCTCCAATAAACCCGACCTGAAAGCTCATGCAGCCGTTACCCGCCAATCGGCAACGGAAGGCATGGTGTTGCTGAAAAACGATAATGCCGCATTGCCCTTAGCCGAAGATATTCGGAAGATTGCTTTGTTCGGCTGTACGTCTTATGACTTTATTGCAGGCGGAACCGGTTCGGGCAACGTCAACCGCGCCTATACCGTATCCCTGCTTGACGGCTTGAAAAATGCAGGCTATGCCGTGGACAGCAATCTGAGAAGCGTCTATGAACAGTATCTTGCAGCGGAAAAGGAACGGATAGCATCCTTCAAACGCGAATGGTACATGCCGGAAATACGTCCGGTCGAGATGTCCCTGACTCTGCAGATGATACAAAAACAAGCCCTCGAAGCAGACGTTGCTCTGATAACCATTGGACGCACCTCCGGCGAAGGGTTCGACCGTCCGTCCGCCGATTTCATCCTTGATAAAGAAGAAACGGAGATGTTACAGGCCGTATGCCGGACATTCCACGCTGCCGGAAAGCAGGTAACAGTAGTCCTGAACATCGGCGGCGTTATTGAGACGGCCTCGTGGAAAGACCTGCCCGACGCCATCCTCTGCGCCTGGCAGCCCGGACAGGAGGGCGGCAACAGCGTAGCCGACATCCTGAGCGGAAAGACGTCGCCTTCCGGCAAATTAACAATGACCTTTCCCCTCCGGTATGCAGACGTTCCTTCTGCCGAAAATTTCCCCGTCGATATGACGGCAAGCCGGGAGGTGGTTAAGAAGAAAGCCAAGAGAAATGAAGTCCGAAACATGGACTATACGGTTTATGAAGAAGGCGTCTATGTGGG
>JAISWC010000252.1 GCA_031271245.1 Tannerella sp.
CCGATGCGCTTTCTCAGGTACATTTCGGTCGTCGTAATATCCCGGTGCCGCAAATGACGCTGAATTTCATAAATGCTTGCACCATGGTCGGCCAGTTCCTGCGCCCCGGAGTGCTTCCAACTGTACAGTTTTACTGAAATTGGCAGTTTCAACGCCTTTCTGAAAGCAGTGAAGCGATTTTTCATGTTGTTTTTTCCCAGACAGATTTCGCCGGGAATATTATTCCTTCCAAAAACATATAATTCCTGATTGTATTCATGTAATTTCCATTTATTTACAATCATCTTATACAATTCGTCCGGAATATCGACAGTCTCTGTCCTGTTGTTTTTTGCCAGGGTGCTGCAGATTGTAATTGTATGTGAATCATAGTTGATTTGATTCAACCGCATCAGTCTCAATTCAATGCCGGGCCGGATTGCTGTATAATACATGAAACAGATAAACATCCAGAGTTGCGGATCGGCCGGTTCGATTCTGTCATGCAACATTTTGCGCATGTATGTCGGTATAGCTGCCGGCGCTTCGTCTTTTGTTACGCCGATATTCGCCGAAACGTCGGCCATCGGATTTTCTAAAATAATCTTCTTTGACTTCAAAAAAACAAAGAAAGAATTTAGTGTTTGTTTGTATTTCCGAATTGTAACACTCGATAACTGTTTCTTTTGCACAAGTTCGCGCAAAAAATCAGACATAATGTCTGCAGTAAAATACGCAGCAGTCTTTTCGTCAATTCCTTTTTCTTCGAGGTAAAGATAGAATAACCGCAACTCTGAAGTGTATGTGCGAAGGCTTCCTTCGCCGACTTCCGTTTTTTTCTTCTGCAAAAATTCGGAGAGATGGATTTTCATACTTCCTGCCGTCGCAAGGCGTTTTTTCGTGAAACTCCCCTGACCGTCATACAGCAGTAAATCATCGTATTCGACAAATTCCTGATAGGATATTCGTCCGTTTCGAATTTGATTTGAACAGTTTTCAATGATTTTCCGAGCGCACACATAACGCTCCCGGCATGTCTGAAAACGATTGATCTCCTCGTATAACCGCACCCGTTCCATGTTGTCGGTCTGCGGGTTGCGAATCGAATATTCGACATACCACTTTTTTGACAAATCCCCGCCACAATCGTTCAGATGTGGCATGACAATTTCTTTTTTTCTTCGTGCCATTTTTACTTCATTTATTCGCTGCGACACTAATAAACGAAACGCACTAATCTGTCTATATTTGTCTATCACAGATTCTTTATAGACAGTTATGTTTTTTCATTCTGCTTATTTTCAGCCGTTTGACTCTTTTAGTCGGGATGACAGGATTTGAACCTGCGACCACACGCCCCCCAGACGCGTACTCTACCGGGCTGAGCTACATCCCGCTTTTATTTTCGGCGGTGCAAAGATATAAAATTAATTGCTAATGCACCATTCCATGCCGAATTTTTTTACTACAGGCTGGTCTCCCGGTAGAAGTCAAGCGATTCGAGGACGGTCTCCTTCCCGGCGGTGCAGTTGATGCGCACCTCGCCGATGCCGGCCAGCAGGGCGAAGAGGATTTGTCCGTTTTCATTTTTCTTGTCGTGCGTCATCCGTTCGTAGAGTGTTTCGTAGTCGTCGCAGCCGAAAACGAACGGAGGATAACAGTCCTTGATAAACCGGATGGTCTGGCGCATTGTATCCACAGGAAAGCCGCAGCATTTATGCGAAAGATACAACTCACAAACCAGACCGGCGGCTACAGCGTGACCGTGCGCAAGGGGGTGCTGCCGCTCGAACGACAGACTCTCGAAGGCATGGCCGATGGTGTGTCCCAGGTTGAGCGCCTTGCGGAGACCGCGTTCCTTCGGGTCTTCCGCGACGATACGCTCCTTCACGGCTACTGATGCTGCTACCAGTCGGCTAAGCGCGTCGATGTCGAGCGGACTGGCGCAGGGTTCAAAGACGATAATGTCGCGCCAGTTCGCGACCGAACTGAGCAGCCCGTGCTTGAGCATTTCGGCGTAACCGGACAGGAGGTTTTCGCGGTCGAGCGTACGCAGAAACGCGCAGTCTATCAGGACGGCATCGGGCAGGTGGAAGGCGCCGATTTCGTTTTTCAGGCCGCGGAAGTTGATGCCGGTCTTGCCGCCCGTGGCTGCATCGACCGCCGCCATCAGGGTGGTCGGGAGGTTGAGCGTACGGATACCGCGCTTGAAGGTGGCTGCGGCAAAACCGCCCAGATCGCTCACCATCCCTCCGCCCAGATTAATCAGCAGGGAATTGCGCGACGCGCCCTCGCGCACGAGCGTCTCCCATATCCGCACCACCTGCGGGAGTTCCTTATTCAGGTCGCCGGCCTCGACGGTAATCAGGTGCGCCTCCCGCAGCGCGGGGACTTCGTGTATGCGCGGATAGCACTTCTCTCGCGTATGTACATCCGTCAGGACAAATACCCGGTCATGTCCCGAAGCCGTCAGGAAGGCCTGCAACTCGGCCGCCAGGTCACGGACAATCGTTATGTGCTGCTTAAGCATCGGCATCGGTTCCTTTCTGTCACGGTTTTATTTCAGTCCGGCCATTTCCAGCACGGTTTCAATGGCGGCGTTCAGCCCGTCCGGACGTTTGCCGCCGGCCGTGGCGAAATGCGGCTGACCGCCGCCGCCACCCTGTATGTGTCCGGACGCCGCCTTCACCAGTGCGGACGCACTCAGTCCTTCGGCCACCAGTTCCTCGCTAAGCATCACCATCAGCAGGCATTTCCCGCGGTCTTCGACGCCCGCCACGAAACAAATCTTCCCCGGAATCTCGCCCTTCACCTGAAAAGCCAGGTCTTTGAGCATATCCGTATTCCCTTCGCCACGGTAGCGAATCACTTTTACACCGTTGTACTCCTCGGCCTTTTCCAGCAGTTTTGCCTTCAGCAGCGCCGTTTTCTCCTTCATGTAGACGGTCAGCTGCTTTTTCAGTTCGGCGTTTTCCTCGACGGCCTTGCGGATGGTCTGCGGCAGGTTGGGCACGTGATTCATCAGCGCGTGCAACTCGCGGACGGTATCCTGCAAGTGGTAGAGGTAATTCTCGGCGCCCTCGGCTGTGACGGCTTCGATACGCCGTATGCCGGCAGCTATCGAGCTTTCGTTCACGATGCAGAGCGATCCGATTTGCCCGGTCGAGGGGATATGTGTCCCGCCGCACAACTCTACGGAGGAGCCAAACCTGACCACCCGCACCTCGTCGCCATATTTCTCGCCGAACAGCGCCATCGCACCCATCTCGCGGGCGCGGGCCATCGGGAGGTTCCGGTATTCGTCAATCGGCATGTTGGCGCGGATGCGTTCGTTGACTAAACGTTCGACCTGCCGCAGTTCTTCGTTCGTCACTTTCCGGAAGTGGGAGAAGTCAAAGCGCAGAATGTCGGGCGAGACGTATGACCCCTTCTGCTCGACATGCGTACCCAGCACCTCACGCAGGGCTTCGTGCAGCAGATGGGTACCCGTGTGGTTGCACTCGCAGCGGATGCGCCTGCCGATGTCAACCTGCGCCGTGAACGACGCCGTTACGTCGTCCGGCAGGCGTTCGGTCAGGTGCACCGGGAGGTTGTTTTCGCGCCGGGTGTCGAGGATTGCGACTGACCCGCTCTCCGACACCAGCCGGCCGCAGTCACCCACCTGTCCGCCCATCTCTGCGTAGAACGGCGTTTTGTCCAGCACAATCTGGTAAAGTTCCCGGTTCTTCTGCCTGATTTTACGGTAACGCAGTATCTCCGCGTCACACTCGAACACGTCGTAACCCACGAACTGCGTCTCGCCGTTTTTCAGTACCACCCAGTCGCCCGTCTCCACGGCGGCTGCATTCCGGGCGCGTTCCTTCTGCTTTCGCATCTCCCGCTGAAACTCGTCCAGGTCGACTTCCATGCCGTTCTCGCGCAGGATAAGTTCCGTCAAATCCAGCGGAAAACCGTAGGTGTCATACAGCGTAAAGGCATCCACACCGCTCAGGATACGGTTTCCGGCGGCGCGCGCCTCTTCCGTTTTCCGGTCCAGCAGGCGGATGCCCGTCTCCAGCGTGTGCAGGAACGAATCTTCCTCTTCCTTCATCACCTTGCCGATCAGCGTCTGCTGCGCCGCCAGTTCGGGATAGGCGTCGCCCATGGTTTCAATCAGGGTCGGCAGGAGTTTGTACATAAATGCCTCCCGGCGGCCGAGGAACGTGTAGCCGTAGCGCACGGCGCGGCGGAGGATGCGGCGAATCACGTAGCCGGCTTTGGCATTGGACGGCAACTGTCCGTCGGTAATTGAGAAGGCAATGGTGCGGATATGGTCGGCTATGACACGCATGGCGATGTCCTTCTGTCCGTCCGCGCCGCAGGAGACGCCGGTCATCCGTGCGATGGCCTGAATCAGGGGCTGGAAGACGTCGGTATCGTAGTTCGACGTTTTTCCCTGCAACGCCATGCACAGACGTTCGAAGCCCATCCCGGTGTCGATCACGTGCGCGGGTAGCGGTTCAAGCGAGCCGTCGGCACGGCGGTTGTACTGCATGAAAACGAGGTTCCAGATTTCAATCACCTGCGGATGGTCGCGGTTGACCAGCGATGCACCCGGCACGGCGGCACGTTCGGACTCGGGACGGAGGTCGATATGGATTTCCGAACAGGGGCCGCAGGGTCCCGTGTCGCCCATTTCCCAGAAATTGTCGTGGCGGTTACCGTTCAGGATGTGGTCGGGCGGCAGATACTGCGCCCAGTAGCCGGCGGCTTCTTTGTCGCGGACGAGGTTTTCGTCCGGGCTGCCCTCGAAGACCGTGGCGTAGAGCCGGGCGGAGTCCAGATGCAGCGTATCCGCCAGATACTCCCATGCCCACTGAATGGCTTCCTTCTTGAAATAGTCGCCGAACGACCAGTTGCCGAGCATTTCGAACATGGTGTGATGATACGTGTCGTGCCCCACTTCCTCGAGGTCGTTGTGCTTGCCGCTCACGCGCAGGCATTTCTGCGAGTCCGCCACGCGCGGATGCGTGATGGGGACATTCCCCAGAATGATGTCCTTGAACTGGTTCATGCCCGCATTGGTGAACATGAGCGTGGGGTCGCCCTTCACCACCATCGGGGCCGAGGGCACAATGCGATGTCCTCTCGAAGCGAAAAACGATTTGAACGATTCGCGAATTTCCTTTGCTGATAACATATATAATGTATGACTGCCGGTTAAAAAGTAAAAAACATTTTGCAAAAGTACGGCAAATAATTATATTTGCAATCCACTTTTGATAGAATAACGCAAATGGGATTGTTTAGAACGCGAAAAGTATTTTACTTGTATAACCCGAATACGCTTACCTATGAGCGTGTTTACCCTTCGGCGAAAGACCGTTTTTTTGCCGTTTTGAAGCATCTGAGTTCCGGTATTCTGATCGGGGCAGGTGTCTTTTTTGTCTCCATGTACTGTTTCCGCTCGCCGGTAGAGATGCTGCTGGAAAAGGAAAACAGTTTGCTGCAGACGCAGTATGACATTCTTTCGCGCCGGCTCGATGAGGCGTTGAGCGTTTTGGATGACATCCAGCAGCGTGACGAAAACCTGTACCGCGTCATCTTCCAGGCGCGCAGCATTCCCGAATCCGTGCGGAAATCGGGCTTTGGCGGCACCAACCGTTATGCTTATCTGATGAATCTCTCCAACTCGGAGCTGGTGACGGAGACGACTAAAAAGATGGACATGCTGTCGAAGCAGCTGTATATCCAGTCCAATTCGCTGGAAGAACTGTTTTCCATGGGTAAGGACCTGGAAAAGCGCAGTCAGTGCATGCCGGCCATTCAGCCCGTTGCCAACAAGGATTTGAAACAAATGGCTTCCGGTTATGGCATGCGCATTGACCCGATATACCGCACGCTGCGCTTTCATTCGGGGATGGACTTTTCGGCGCCGGTCGGGACGGATATTTATGCCACGGGCGACGGTACGGTGATTTATTCGGGCTGGAAGCAGGTCTACGGAAACTGCATTATCATCGACCACGGTTTTGATTTCAAGACGCTTTACGCTCACCAGTCGAAAATCCTGGTGACGGTGGGACAGAAAGTGATTCGCGGTGAAGTGATCGGCAAGGTGGGTAACACGGGCAAATCGACGGGGCCACATTTGCATTATGAAGTCTTACTACGCAACCGGCCGGATAATCCGGCCAAATATTATTACAAGGATTTGGGGCCTGAAGAATACGATCACATGATTCAGCTGGCCGAGAATCACGGTCAGGTCATGGATTAAACGTTGGGCGTATGGAAAACGCAAAACAGTATTATTCGATCAGGGAAGCGGCGTCGCGATGCCATGTAAATGAATCCACCCTGCGCTACTGGGAAAAGGAATTTGACGAAATCGCACCCCGGAGAAACAAAAAGGGTACACGTTTTTATTTGGAAGAAGACCTTCGAATCATCGAATTGATTTATCAGCTGGTGAAGGTGGAGGGAATGACGCTGGACGGCGCCAGAAAGGCGCTGGCGAATAAAAAAGCGATTACTGACCAGGCAGCGATGCTGAGCCGGTTGAAACAGGTTCGGGCGGAACTCGAAGCGCTGGTCGAAGCGCTTGATGATTATGGGCATCATGGCGCAACGGAGAAACGAATGGATTA
>JAISWC010000013.1 GCA_031271245.1 Tannerella sp.
CAAAAGATTGTAAACGTCGTCGTACCAGTTGGGATTTTCAACGAAGGTGTAGTGATAAAGCGCCTTTACAATCAGTTCGTAAGACTTACATTCCAAACGGATATGTGTTTTCTTTTTCCGGTCTTCATCTGTCGAAAAGCGGTCTTCTTCAAGGCGTTCTATTTCCGCGCGTATTTCCGAGGCATCCAAAACCTCATCCATTTCCGGAAATTTCCCCTGATAAAAATACGCTTCGGCTTGTTGCAGACGTTCCGACCAACGCGGAATTGTCCTGAAAGTTTCGTGAATATACTCCGTGTATTCTTTCAACTTTGTCGCCCGCTCCATTTGAACTTGCAATTTACCGTTCCACTTCAGCAAAGATTCTTCATCATGCGTATGTTCAATCTTCTCTTTCAAACTGATTAAAAAATCCATAATGCTGTTGAAATACTCGGACTTTTCCAATATCTGTGTAACTATGACATCAGATGGTTCTGTTCTGTCAATTGAATTATCTTCTTTCATGTCATTTCGTATATATATATTTCGATGCAAAAGTAGTAAAAAATATTGTAATTTAAAATATAAAAAAGGGGGCTAAATCTTTTTTTGAGGTGCTATCAGGAAAAATAACCGGCCACACGGAAGAGTAAGAAGTCTTTGTCCCTGAGTCCGTCGTTGTTAGTTATGAATCGTTGTATTTTCCCGTTAAGAAACGCTCATAAATTCTTCGATTGAGGCCGCATGCAAATACCCTTGATGCAAGTTCCCGATAAGTTGTGCTGTTGTTTTCATTCGATTGCCGATGTCATACCATTGCTTCAAATCCTGGCTGATTTGATATGCTTTTTTTAGTTCTTCGTGACAGTTGAAAACCATCTCAATTGTTTCTTCCATTTCGCTGTTCCACTTATCCGCCAACTGCGTGAGGGCGTGCGCAACGCGACGTAAACGTTCGATTTGAACGAGCAGTTTTTGGTCTTCCGCTGTTCGCCGTTTCCCTTTCGTGAGAGAATTTTGCAGCTCCTTAACGATTCGTTTGCCTACTTCGCCCACGGCTCCATAAACGTATTTCATTACGTGAAACTTATCCGCAACCTGTACCGCTCGCGGAACCAAATTGTTGATAGCTAAAAATCCGTTTTCCAAACGTAACGTTCAGTACATTAACACCGGCAAGTGTCTTCGGCTTGCACGGGGATTCCCGCTTTCCGGATGGCTTCACTTCGTTACCAATGACACTGCCCGGATTGCTTCACCCTTCGGGTTTGCAATGACGGAACGCACGCCGCCGTCATTGTGAAGGCGCAGCCTGAAGCAATCCGGACTCCCCCGTCATTGGTAACGAAGTGAAGTAATCCGAGCTTTTTTCCCTTAACTTGACGACATTAGGCAGGAACCTTCGCCGAGTGAGGAAAATGAATCATGCTCCGGCATAAATCAGGAATCCCAGTCCGATTATAAAGAGCAGGAACATGCCTGCATTGAGACGGTTGGATGCCGCGGGTGCATTTTTAAATTCTTTCCAGATCAGGATACCCCAAAGGGCGGAAACAAGTGTCGCTCCCTGTCCCAAACCGTAGGAAATGGCGGCGCCGGCTTTTTCGGCGGCAATCATGTTGAACGATTGTCCGGTACACCAGATGACGCCCCCCAGGATGCCTACCAGATGGGTGACGGGCTTTCCCTTGAAATAACCGCTGACCGCTATCTTTTCGCCTTCGACGGGCTTCTTCATCGCAAGGGTATTGAAGAGGAAATTGCTGACGAAAACGCCGGCGGCAAAGATGAAGACGGCCGTATAGGGCGTCAGTTTTCCGGCTGCCGGTGCGGCGAAATTGTCCAGATCCATGGATGCCGCGACGAAGCGGTAGAAGAAGGCCATGATGAGACCCGCCGCGACGGCGACCAGGATTCCTTTCGTCGACACCTTTTTCGTCCCGGCCAGCGCTTTTTTGTATGCCAGCCCGTTCAGGATGATCGCCACCGTGATCAGGGCGACACCCAGGAAAATGAACAGCGGATCGCCTTTGGCTGCACCGAAGTAGTTGATTAATACACCCAGTACCAGCGCCAGCCCGACGCCAACGGGGAAGGCTACCGACATGCCGCAGATGGAGACGGCGGCCGCCAGCAGGATGTTGGATGCATTAAAGATGACGCCGCCCAGAAAGGCGCTGCCTGTGTTCACCGGATCGGCCTGCATCAGGTCGGAGATGAAACTCCGCCCTTCCGCTCCGATGCTTCCCAGGGTGAACGCCGAGAGAATGGAGAATGACAGTACTCCGATTACATAGTCCCAGTAAAAGAACTCATACCGCCAGGTTTTTGACGCCAGTTTCTGCGTGTTCCCCCATGACCCCCAGCATAGCATGGTTATTATACAGAACAGAATGGCTAACGAATAATCATGTACGATAAACATAGTATTTTCTTTTTATTCAGGTTGATGCATCATATAGCTTTCGATGATGGCCGCCAGCTGTACGGGCGGCAGTTTGGCAATCAGCCGGACGTGTTTCCCGCCGGCGGACGGCTTCCAGTCGTTGTATCCTTCTGCGTTCACGGACATCGTCCCCCGCTCCGGCAAGAAATACGGCTCGTATCCTTTGACCGCCACCAGTGCA
>JAISWC010000035.1 GCA_031271245.1 Tannerella sp.
AGGTACAAAATTAATCTCAGCTCTCAACAAAAATCTCGACGGAAAGATGAACAAAGCCCAAATTAAGTTTCCTGGCTTGTTTATTTGTGCGCTCTGTAAGGTTCAAACCGTAAGTTTTCAAAAGTTGGCAAGCGCCTTTGAATGCGCTGCACAATCGGATTCATCACTGCGCCGCATTTTTCCCAATCTCCGGCCAACAGACCCCAAAAAATCACTATTCCCGTTATAAAATGCTTCATATCGCTTTCGTTTTAAAATTTGCCGCAAAAACAGACAGCCATTTGGGGCTGACCAAACAAAAACGATTAGAATTTGATGCGGTTGCCCTGTTGTCGTACAAAATGTCCTGCGGGAATGGCATTTTATTTTTACCTTTGCCGAAAAGTTTAATTTCATTACGTCATGAGAAAAAGAATCATAACACTATGTGTGAGTTTATTGCTGCCGACCGTGCTTCCGGCGCAAAAGAAATATGAAGCCGTGTGGGAATCAATTGACAGCCGTCCGGTGCCGGGATGGTTCACGAACGCCAAGTTCGGTATCTTCATCCACTGGGGGCTGTACAGCGTGCCGGCCTGGGGGCCGTTGCCGGCCGACGGTGCCTCCATCTACGACTGCTATGCCGAATGGTACTGGATGCGTCTGTTGGACAAGGATAACCAGGTCAATCCTCTGTTTGTCGATTTCCACCGCCGCCATTACGGCGAGCAGTTCGCTTACCAGGACTTCGTAAGCCGGTTTACCTGCGAACTGTTCAAACCGGCCGACTGGGCGAAACTGTTCCGCGAGGCCGGAGCGAAATACATCGTGCTCACCTCCAAACATCATGAGGGATTCACGCTGTGGCCCAGCGAACATGCGTGGAACTGGAATGCCGTCGACGTCGGGCCACATCGCGACCTGGCCGGCGACCTGACCGAAGCCGTCAAAAAGGAAGGACTTCACATGGGTTTCTATTACTCCCTGTATGAATGGTTTAATCCGCTCTACCGCTCCGACCTCGACCGCTATGTTTCGGAACACATGATTCCGCAGATGAAAGACCTTGTCAACCGCTATCGCCCCGACGTGGTCTGGACGGACGGCGAATGGGACCATCCTTCGGAAAAGTGGAGGAGTACGGACTTCCTGGCATGGCTGTACAACGAATCGCCGGTCAGGGAAACCGTGGTCGTGAACGACCGCTGGGGCAAGGAAACGCGCAGCGTGCACGGCGGCATCTACACGACCGAGTATGGGCTGGTTCACGACAGCCAAATGGAAGATATCGTCACGCATCCCTGGGAAGAATGTCGCGGTATCGGGCATTCTTTCGGGTACAACCGCAACGAACAGCTGGAGGATTACAGTACATCGGAACAGCTGGTACACCTGCTGATAGACAAAGTCTCCGCAGGGGGTAACCTCCTGCTCAACATCGGCCCGACGGCCGACGGACGCATCCCCGTCATCATGCAGCAGCGGCTCACCGACATGGGACGGTGGCTCCGGCGCAACGGCGAAGCCATCTACGAAACCCGCGGCTGGAAAGTAGCCTCCAAACAGCCGGATATACAGGCTTATTTCACCTGCAAGGGTCAGGATTTGTACGTCATTTGCACCCAATATCCGGCGAAAGCGATTACGGTCAGGGGCATTGACAGAAAGCCGTCGTCCGTGACGCTGCTCGGAAGCGGCGCCCGGGCAGGATATTCGCACAGCGGGAAAAGCGTGACGATTACGCCGCCCCCGCTCTCACCCTCCGACGGCGAATATGCGTGGGTATTCAAACTGACCGGCGTGATGCGATAAGGTTAGTAGTTAGTAGTCAGTAGAAATATCACTATGCCGCAAAGCCATCCGGCAAGCCGTGACTACTGACTACTTTCAATCACATACTCACAGTCAAGATTCAAGAGGGCTGAACCTAATCTGTCCGGTGCCGGTCATTCAGCACCCGTCAATGAGTAATCATTTCCAAATGATCAGGCGCGAGGGCTTTGAACATAACGCTTCATACGCCCGATTAAAAATTCGCAGTTCTTTGAAAATTTCATGTCCCTGTACAATTTATCCCGGATTTTGCAGTTACATAACCGTGGATAGGTTCCGAGATGGATAGAAAACGTTTTTGGTCAGTTATCGCGATAGGAAGTTTGTGCGCCATCCGGGCGTGGTCGCAGTCGGACGCGCAGTTCAACCAGTATTTCTCGGTAGTGGGATATTACAATCCTGCGTATGCGGGGACGGCGGGGGGACTGAACGTGTCGGGCATGTACAACTTGCAGTGGCTCGGTATGAAAAATGCGCCGAAAACCATGGTTTTAACGGCCGACATGCCCTGGAAATACGGCAAGTCGGAACACGGTCTCGGGGTGGTCGTCTATAACGAGACGCTGGGATTAGACAAAAACCTCTACACCTCCGGGCAGTACGCATTCAAAAAAAAAATCGGCAAAGGCATGTTAAGTATCGGATTGCAGGCCGGACTGGTCAGCATGGCCTTTGACGGCAGCGGGATTTATATCCCCGACGACGAGGATGAAACGCATCAGCCGCCGGAGTCGGACGAGGCGATGACGACTGCCCAGGCCGACGCCAGGGGCCTGGACCTGTCGGCCGGACTGTTTTTTTCCGCAGGAAAATATTACATCGGAGTGGCCTCGACTCACCTGCTGGAGCCGAAACTGGAACTGGACGAAAACCTGGACCGCAAAATCAGTCGCGGGTATAATTTAATGGCCGGATACAATATTCAGATGAAGAACCCGTTATTGGAATTACAACCTTCGGTGTTTGTTCAGTCAAACCTGCAGATGGTTTCAGCGGATGTGACGCTCCGGGCTGCCTATAATAAAATGTATCACGGAGGAATAGGCGGTCGTGTGAGCGACAACGGGAAAATGAGCGCAGCCATTTTTTATTTCGGAATGACCCTGAAGGGCTTCCGGGTGGGATACGCTTACGAGTTCCCCGTTTCGGCGCTCATCAAAGCAAGCGCCGGCAGTCACGAGTTGATGGCTACCTACCGGTTGAATATCGAAAAGCCGAAGGGGAACAGAAATAGACATAAAAGTATACGAATCTTATAAACAAATAAAAGAGGAAATAAATTGAATGTGCCAATCATGAAAAAAATAGCTTTAATCCTTGCAGTCGCCTCTATCCTGATGTCATGCGGCAAGATGTTCTCGGGCGACGGAGGCGAACTGGTAGGCGTGAAAATGGCTTCCTACAACGAGCCGGCTCCATACGGAATGGTGCTGATTAAACGGGGAGCCTTCGAGATGGGACCGTCGGACAGAGACAGCCTCTGGGACTTTCATCCCGAAACCAAAGGCGTTTCCTTCGAAGCGTTCTGGATGGACGAGACGGAAATCACGAATGCCAAATATCGCCAGTTTGTGTATTGGGTACGCGATTCCATCATCCGCACGCGCCTGGCAGACCCGGCCTACGGAGGAAACGAATTGTTTATGATTACCGAAGATCGGTATGGCGACCCGGTCGCTCCGCATCTCGACTGGAGCCGTCCCATCCCCTGGAAACGGGCGAATGAAGACGAACAGCGCGCCATCGAAAGCGTTTATTACACGCATCCGGTCACAGGCGAAAGAAGCCTCGACAAAAAACAGATGAATTACAAATACGAGTGGTATGACTACACGTCGGCCGCCCTGCGCCGCAACAGCCTCGACCCGAACGACCGGGTGCGGAATACGGACATACAGCCGGATCCGGCCGACGTGGTGATGATCTCGAAGGACACGGCTTTTGTCGACAGCGAAGGGCGCGTGGTCAACCAGACCATCACCCGGCCGCTGAGTTCGCTGTTCGACTTCCTCCATACGCGCATCGTGAATATCTACCCCGACGAAACCAGCTGGATCAACGACTTCAAAAACGCATACAACGAACCTTATCTGAAGATGTATTTTACCCATTCGGGATACGACGACTATCCGGTCGTGGGCGTTTCGTTTGAACAGGCCACGGCGTTTTGCGTCTGGCGAACGGAGTATTACAGGAAAACGCTGCCGCCCGGACAGCACATTGAACCCTTCCGCCTGCCGACCGAAGGCGAATGGGAATATGCCGCGCGTTCCGGAAAAAACGAAAACAAATATCCCTGGTCGGACGATACACTGGTGGACGACAAGGACTGCTTCATGGCCAACTTCAAACCCGGCGACGGCAACTACACCGAAGACGGACACCTGATTACCGCCCGCGTAGCTGCGTTTCCGCCGAATGAATTCGGACTCTATGACATGGCCGGAAACGTGTCGGAATGGACTTCGTCGGTTTATTCCGAGTCGGGACAAAGCCAGGTGAGCGACATGAACCCCGATCTGCACTACAACGCCGCCCGGGAAGACCCCTACGCGATGAAAAAGAAAGTCGTGCGTGGCGGTTCCTGGAAAGACGTGGCGCAGTTCATCCGTTCGGATATGCGCACGTTCGAATACCAGAACGAAACCCGTTCCTACATCGGATTCCGCTGTGTGCGCACGCAAATCGGCTTTTCAAACGCCAAGGGAAAAAACAAAAAGAAATAAGGATTGATTCAAAACGATACAGACATGGGAAAATATAGCAGATACAAGAACAGAATAGAGATGTTCCTCTCCAGCGAGGGGGGCAGGCGTTTTGTGAATTTTTGCTACAGTTGGGGCGCCTCGATTGTAGTGATTGGTGCAATGTTCAAGATTGTGCATTTGCCGTACGCCAACGAAATATTGTGCATCGCGCTGATTACCGAGGCGCTGGTATTTTTTATCTCCGCGTTCGAGCGACCGGGCAGCGATTACAACTGGGAAGAAGTCTTCCCGGTGCTGAAGTCGAAGAATCCGCTGGACCGGCCGGATTTTGAACGTCACGAAGGCGGCGGCGCCGTGATTATCGGCGGCGGCG
>JAISWC010000044.1 GCA_031271245.1 Tannerella sp.
CGCCGGTACCGGTTCCGCATCTGTTCCGCGCAGGGCTGGTCGGCGCGCCACAGGGCGATCTGTTCGGCCTCAAGAAAACAGCGGGCAAGATGCCATAAAAAACCGCCGCGGGAAATATCCTCCGGCACCTTATTCCCCGGGCGTCCGTCGGTAAGCGTATCGTAGTAAAGTTCCCCCGGCTTGCCCCGGTGCAGGTTGTTGGGAGCCGTATCGGTCCAGAACTCGCCGGGCTTTTCAAAGTCCACAAGGCTCCACAAAAAGTCGAGGACCTTTTGTAAGGGCTGATAGATCTCCTCCAAAATGCCCGTATCCCCGGTAAAAAGGATGTATTCCAGGAGACTGCCCACAAAATCGCAGTCATAGTTAAGGAGTATCCAGGCGGCGACACCTTTGTGGGGCACTCCGGGCATATACTCAATGCTTTCCGGGTGCTGGTGCCCCCCGCCGCGGGAAGCGCAGGAAGGGATGGCGCCGTTTTCAGCCTGGCTTTTCACCATCATAAGAAAACTCTTCCGGGACAGAACGGCGTCGCCAAAGGCGTGCCAGCCCGTGAGAAACTCCAGCCTGAAATCCCCAAGCCATAAAAGGCCGTCCCGCTTTACGCCGTCTTCGTAAAAGTTCTGCATACAAAGCCCCACGGTCCGGGCGCACATGTCCCATATCTCATTCAGCCGTGAATCACTGCAGGAAAAGTGTCCGATATGCCGGAGCTGCGCGTTTTCCCGGGTAACGTCCAGGCCGGTTACCGTGGCGTCGCCGCCGAAAACCCGGATGCACAGATACCGGAAGCCCCGGCGGCCTATGCTGCGCAGATCAAAGGACCCCGGTTTCAGCTCAAAATAATCCCTGGGTATGCGATACCAGTTTGGGCCTATATCCTTTTGCCGTTCCGCTTCCTCCACGGATTCGCCGTAAAAGAGTTTAATTTCGCCGCCCTGAACCGCTTCACCCCGGACGCGGATCCGGGCGACCAGTTCCTCGCCAAAATCCAAAAGGATCGCCCCTTCCCCCTGGCTTCCCAAGAACAGGGCTGAAGGGTTGTCGTCGAGCAGCGTTGCTCCCCCGACAACCAGATGGCTTTTGAGCACCGTCCCGGGCAGTTTCCGCTGATAGACCAGGCCGCCGGAGGCTGCCGCACCCGGCTTGAGCGTTTCGCCCCTGTCGCTGTGCCCGGCGGCGCTGCGTTCCGGAGCGCCTTCCACGGCAACGGTGCGACCGGTCAGGGCGGCGGCCTGCAAACCCTCAACATTATTCAGCGCATACGCGGCGCCTGCACCTGCGATTACGCTATTTCTCAAAAAACCACGACGTTTCATCTTACTTTTATTAATCAATTAATTAAAGACCTTGCTATTTTCACCCCACAAATCTACGAATCATTTGCAAAACATCCAATTTAATTTATCCTATCACGAAAAAAAACGGCGCCAAAGCAAAATCCGGGGTGTTGGAGGGTGCAATTCAACTTGTCGCAACGACTCTTCAAACCCTGAGAGGGAGAGGATAACCTTCCTGTTTCGCGACAGTTTGAAAGGCACTATAATTGCACACATTTGGAAATCGCAGAATTTCCATGTAATTTTGGCCGATGAATCAGGAAGCGTGAACATGTATCATAAAATCGTATGGCCGGCTCTTCTTGCGGGATGGAGTCTTTTTTTTGCGGAAGCCCAGTCGCTTCGCAATCCGCTTGACTTTCCGGCCTCTCTGAGCGGAAACTTCGGCGAATTGCGAGCCAATCATTTTCATTCGGGCATAGACTTCAAGACGCAGGGCGTGGAGGGAAAAAGCGTACATGCCGTACGGGAGGGATACGTCTGCCGGATTGCGGTAAGTCCCTGGGGATACGGAAACGTCATCTACCTGGCGCACCCGAAAGACAGCCTGATGACGGTATATGCCCATCTGCAGCGGTTTTCAGGAACGGTGGCCGCCTGGGTGAGGGAACAACAGTATGAAGCCGAGCGTTTCGCGATTGATCTGACACCCGCACCGGAACAGTTTCCCGTCAACCGGGGAGATGTCATTGGTTTCAGTGGAAATTCCGGCAGTTCGGGCGGCCCCCACCTGCATTTTGAGGTGCGCGACCTGTCTGCGGAAGAACCGCTCGACCCGTTGCCTTTTTACAAAAAACGGATAAAGGATTCGCGTCCGCCCGGGGTACGGGCGGTGATGGCGCATCCGGTGGAAAGCCGGGGCGTGGTGAATGGCTCCTCCCGGAAGCAGCAGTGGACGCCCGCCGTCCGGTCCGACGGCACGGCGGTATTGAACGAACGGATAGAGGCCTGGGGCAAAATCGGGTTCAGCATTCAGGCGAACGACTACATGGATGGCACGACCAATATATACGGCGTCAAGCAATTGAATCTGTTCGTCGACGGCGAGGAACTATTCTCCAGCGTCATCGACCGGTTTTCCTTCGACGAAACGCGCTACCTGAATGCGTGGATAGACTATGAAACATGGCGCGAACAGCGGGTCTTTTTCCTGAAAACGTTCGTAGAGCCGGGGAATCGCCTGCGTTTCATTACCTGCAGAAACGGAGGCTTCCTGACCATTGACGAGCCACGGGTGTATCACCTGGTTTTTCTTTTGACGGATGCCTTCGGAAACAGCGCGACGTTTGCGATGGACGTCGTCGGGAAAGAGCAGGAAATCCCCCTTCCCGACAAATTGGGGACGACGCCGTTTTTCCGGCAGGAAGACAATCGTTTCGGAGCAAAGGGCATCCGCCTGCTGATTCCTAAAAAAAGCCTGTATTCGCATCTGGACTTCAGTTATGCCGCCCGGGAAGACACGGTGTATTTTTCCGGCGTACATCGGCTCCACGACCGGCCGGTACCGCTGCACCGTCCGGCGCGCCTGTCGCTGTTTCTGCTGCGCGACGGGTTGGCGGAGACACGTCAGTACGGCATTGTTTCGTTACGCAACGGGCGTTCGTCGTGGGTAGGCGGCGTCTACCGGGACGGCTGGCTGGAAGCGGATATCCGGGAACTGGGGCTGGATTACGCGATAGCGACGGATACAGTCGCTCCGAAAATCACACCGGTTCGTTCCGCACAGTGGGTTCGCGACAGGGTCATCACCTTCCGCCTGACGGACAGTCTGAGCGGCATCGAATCATATCGCGGGACGATTGACGGGCGTTATGTCCTGTTTGAAATGGATGGTAAGAAGGCCCTGGTCAGGTACACATTCGATCCCCGTCGCCTGTCGCGCGGGAAACACGTTTTGTGCCTGACCGTAAAAGATGCCTGCGGCAACACCGCCCGCTATGAAAAGACATTTACCTGGTAACCAACCCAAAAGCGTCTTGAATGATTGATGTGAAATGCCTTCGGAGAAATTCCGGATTTTATTGATTTTTGACGGCTTTCATCACCCGGTCGGCCGCATCATCCATCTGGCTTTCCGATTCCAGTCCCAGCGTCATGCAATGTACGTTCGCTTCGCAAACGACATACCGGATCGACTGCTCGCGTTCGGCGTCGGAGACATGCGTTCCTTCGCCGAACACCTTCATGGCAATGATCCCCTTGCCGTTCTGTTTCGCCGTTTTCAGCACAGCGTTCACTTCGTCCGGCGATCCGTCCATTTTGGAACCGAAGGGATTGATGCGTACCATAATCACGTCGACCCAGGGATGGGTGGCTGCCTCCTTCAAGGCGTCGATGTGATGGCTCGAAATGCCTACCGCTTTCACGATCCCGTCCTGCTTGGCTTTTGCAAGGGCGTCCATGCAGTAGGTGCGCGTCTGTGGCCAGCTCCCGTCCATCAGGCAGTGCATCAGCAGAATATCAAAATAGTCGGTATTGGCTTCCTTCCGGAAGCGGTCCAGTTCCTGATCGACAGGCACTATATTGTCCGAGCCGTTTTCGTACGTCCATATCTTGGACAGCAGTGTGAGATTTTTGCGCGGCAGGCTTTTGATGGCCTCGCCCACAAAAGGCATCGAACCGTAACCGTCGGCCATGTCATAGAAACGAATCCCCTTTTCATAGGCATGATGTGCCAGCTTCACAAAGTTATCCATCCCCAGGCGGGTCTGGTTGGAACTTTTATTTCCCCCAACCGACCCTGTTCCCATCGCAATGCGGGAAACCGTCAAGCCGGAATTGCCCAGTTTGACCCTGTCAACAAGTGTCCTGTCGGCCGATAATGCACATCCGGCCTGCATGACTCCCGCTCCAGCAACCGAAAGTCCAACCAGTCCGGATACGCCTGTCCGGATAAATTCACGTCTGTTCATTTGTTCCATTGTATATCTGTTTAAATTGATGATTCTGTCTGCTTGTTTATGTTTCGGGCGGCAAGATAGTTATTTTCCGCGAATAAATCGACAAAAAATATGCCATTCATCTTATCCGCCAAGCAGAAAATCGTATCTTTGTCGCCTGATTTTTATCAAATCAAAACAGTGTAATATTTTGGGGCTTGTAATTAGGTATGGAAAGAAACGTTTTAGGAATTGACATTGGCGGGACGAAAATCGCTGTCATCTATGCGAAGGAAAAAGACGGGATTGAACTTGTCGACAAAGTGACGTTCCCGACGGCGCAGGTGGATGATACGATTGACGGTATTTTTTCCCGTCTTCGGGAACTTATGTATCGACACAGTCTGAATGAGGAAAATACCCATGCAATAGGGATCAGTTGTGGCGGTCCGTTAAGCAGTGAACGGGGCAGGGTGATGTCGCCGCCCAATTTGCCGGGATGGGACGATATCCCCATTGTAGACCTGGTGAAGGAACGCTTTCACATCCCTTGCGCCCTTCAGAACGACGCAAATGCGTGTGCCCTGGCAGAATGGAAATTCGGCGCCGGCAGGGGAACGAAGAACATGGTCTTCCTGACGTTTGGCACGGGAATGGGCGCCGGACTGATTCTCAACGGGCAACTGTATAGCGGTGCCAATGACAACGCCGGAGAAGTGGGACACGTCCGTCTTGCACCCTTCGGCCCGGTCGGCTACGGTAAAGCCGGTTCGTTCGAAGGCTTTGCCAGTGGCGGCGGCATCGCCCAGCTGGCCAG
>JAISWC010000068.1 GCA_031271245.1 Tannerella sp.
ATTACCGTACCGGTGGGATGTACGGCGGAACTCGTGTGGGAAAATGAAAAAACAGTGTTACAAAACGGACAAAATAAGATGGAGGCGTTGCAGGCATTGCAAACAGGGTTGACAGGCAGAGAATTATAACATGTTTATTCAACAGATACATTTTCCGTAAAGTTTCTGCAAAAGTAGCGATATTTCCGGAGAACGTCCGTTTTCCGAACATCTTCCGGGTCATGCGCGACCGGCGGTCCCGAGGCGGAAATTTCGGAAGACGGCGGCAAACTGTATAAGGGAGCAAGGGTTAATAAATGCTTAAACGCTGGGGTTTAATCACGAATCCAACGCGCAGGATGCTTCGGTGTATGTTGTAATCGAGCAGGTTTTCTCCGTATCCGTTGTAATACTGGAGGAACATGAATTGATTTTCGTTGTTGTTGATTTTGAAACTCAGTTCCCACTGTGTGTTGAAAGCAAACATCCCGGCGCGCCACGTGCTCACAAGCGTGGCATTCAGCCGCTGATCGGGCGTCCAGTAACTCAGGGCGCTTTGCAGCAGGCCGTTGTATTTCAGTATGTCGCGATTGTTCTGGCCGTCGATGATTGGAATCCATGTTTTGAGTTGCATTTCCATGTTTTTGCTCAACAGGAAATTCCCTCCGAACGACACCTTGTTCCAGCTGCGCGACAGTTCACCGTCTTTCCCGTTGGATTCATGTTCCAGCATCAGGTATGCGTTTCCGACATACTTGTTTTTGTGAATAATCAGATGCCCCAGCCCGATGCCGGGATTGAAATTCATGTCGTGTATCGGCATCGACTCTTCCAGCACGTTCCAAATCGTTTTCTGGGTGAACTGGATATACAGATAGGTATCGAAGGGCAAACTGCTACGGGTCAGTTTCTGTCTGACGCTCAACTGGAACTTGATATTCGAATTGACCGCCTTCATCTTGTCGCCGAAGGGGACGCCGCCGATAAAGTAATTATCCTTGTAGAGCGAAAAAAACGGCCCGTTTTCCAGAACACTGCGGATGCTGTCGGCGTTGTAGTCCGGTTTCATCGCATGGAACTGAGCAATGACTGTCGTCCGCAGGCTGTCGAAATAAACCTGCCGTTCGGATTTCTCAGGCGTCTGCGCAACGGCGCAAATCCCCGAAAGCCACATCCCGGTGAAGATAAGAACCTTTTTCATTAGCGACTCTTTCCATGCGCTGCAAAGGTAAGTAACTTTTTGTTGCCAAACGCCAACTTGATGACATTACCTTGTCCGCTAAAAAAAGTTGCATACAGTTAGTTCATGTCCGGATAGTTTTCCTTACCTTTGCTCCCGCATTTGATTTTACCCTATTTTCTCATGATAATGAATTGTCAATATGTGCCGAAGACGTTTTGGCATGTCAGCCGGCGTCTCAGCCTTGAGAGACCGTTCCGCAGACCTCGGAGCTACTTTCTCAACATAGAGAAACCGTTCCAAAACCTTTCTAACTGTTTTTCGCACGTGCGCGAACATTTGTTCGGGCTGTGGAAAACGCATGTATTCAACCGATGATGGAAGAAATTATTCGTTTTTATGAACATCAGGTCGCACACCATACGGCTGTGCGCGACCGGCTGCGTCAACAAATCCACCGTTTCGGCACCCTCCGTCTCCTCCTGTTTGCCAGTGCGGTGGCGGCAATCTGGCTGTTCCGGGAGAACGGCTGGGCGGTTTTGACGGCGACGGCGACCGTTTTCGCCGTTCCGTTCGCGATACTCATGGTTCGCCATACGCAGCTGTTTGTGCGGAAAACGTATGCCGAAGCCATGATCCGGCTCAACCTCAGCGAACGGCAGGGTATCGACTATGACTTCAGCGCCTTCGACGGAGCGCCGGAAAAAGCGGATACACACCATCCGTTCAGTCTGGATTTGGATCTGTTTGGCGACCGGTCTCTGTTTCAGAGCATCAACCGGACGGTGACGGAGACGGGGAAATCGCTTCTGGCCGACTGGTTCATGCAGCCCTTGACAGACCGGTTCGCCATTCTTCGCCGCCGGCAGGCCATCCGCGAACTGGCGTCGAAAACGCATTTCCGGCAGCATTTTCACGTGACGGGAAGTGCTGCGAAAGGTGACCGGGACGACATGCGGCTGCTGGCGGCGCTGGCCGGACGGTCGACCCGTTTTACTGCCGGCCCGGTCTGGCGTGTGCTGACCTATTCCGTTCCGGTTATCTGGCTCTTCCTTTTGGCGGGAAATGTCTGGTGGGGCATTCCGCCCGCCGCCGCCGGCTGGATGTTGGCCGCAAGTTTCCTGATTGCCAACCTTCCGGGCAAACGCATTCACCGGCTCCATCAATCGGTGGAAAAAATGGAACGGGTGTTGCGCACTTATTCGCAACTGATGGAACAAGTGGAAAACGAGCCGTTCCGCTCGGACGAACTGGCGTCTGTGCAACAATTGCTGGTCACGCGGGAAGGAAAGGCTTCCCTGGCCGTCAAGCGTTTGTCACGCATCGTCGGCGCGCTGGACCAGCGGTTCAGCATGGCCGGCCTGCTGCTGAATCTTTTTTATTTGCGCGACATGCGTCAGGCCATGGCGCTGGAACAGTGGCTCAAAACACATGCGCAGCATTTCGGGGCCTGGTTCGAGGCGCTTGCAGCGACCGACGCCCTGTGTTCGCTGGGCGGGTTTGCCTTCAATCATCCGGATTATGCGTATCCCGACTTTGCGGACGGCAGTTTCCGGATGGAAGGGAAAGCGCTGGGACACCCGCTGATCCACCGTGACAAATGTGTGCGAAACGATGTGTGCATTCCGGCATGTCCTTATTTTCTGGTGATCACCGGCGCCAACATGGCCGGCAAAAGTACGTATCTGCGAACGGTGGGGGTCAATTTCCTGCTGGCCTGCACGGGACTGCCCGCATACGCCGAATCGCTGACCGTCTATCCGGCATCGCTGATGACAAGCCTGCGAACCGCCGACTCGCTGACTGCCAACGAATCTTATTTCTTCGCCGAACTGAAACGGCTGAAAACAGTGATCGACCGCCTGCACGCCGGCGAAGAACTGTTCATCATCCTGGATGAAGTGCTGAAAGGCACCAACTCAAAAGACAAGCAGAAGGGGTCGTTGGCGCTGATGCGTCAACTGATTGCCCAAAAGACCTGCGGGCTGATCGCCACCCACGACCTGCTGCTGGGGACGCTGGAAGATGAATTTCCCGGCGAAGTCGGGAACTGCTGTTTCGAAGCCGATATTTCCGGCGATGACCTGCTCTTTACCTACCGCCTCCGCAAAGGGGTTGCTCACAACATGAACGCCTGTTTCCTGATGAAAAAAATGGGAATTACGTTATAGTTTGCAGACGGATGGACCTGAACTGCCGGTCCGCCCGGAACCTTTCTCCTGCGTCCTCTCAAAAAAATACGGGAAAACTTCGCCTGTAAAGCCACTGATTTTTAGCCGCCTAAAAAATAGTTGAAAAAAAACCGCGTTTAAGTGAGTAGAAAATCGCGTTTTCTGTATCTATAGAAAAATAGAATAGAAATTCGAAAATGAATACGGATTATACAACATATATGGCTGACGAACTTCTGAGGGATGATTACTTCCTTCGATCGGAACTTTATCCGACGGCGGAAAGTCATGCCTTTTGGAGCCGTCTGCATGATCACGCGCCCTCCACAGCAAAAGAAATCGACATCGCGCGCCGGATGCTGCACGACCTCAGGCGAAACTGCGGTAAAAAGCAAAGCCTGTCGCCCGAAGACATCAAAACGCTCCGGGAAAAGATTGACCGGCAGAACAGGGCGTACGACCGCAGGCGCAGCATCCGCCTCTTCGGAAGGGTCGCAGGCATCGCCGCCTCCATCTGCCTG
>JAISWC010000110.1 GCA_031271245.1 Tannerella sp.
CAAGCGGACGGAAACGCACAGCGCGCCCGAAGGCGTAACGCTGCTCTCGCACAGATTTTTATTCGACAGCGCGCCGTCTTTCGCAAAATCGTTCCATATGGCGCTGCCGTCGCCGTCGCCGTCCCACATTTCGACATACGTCGCTTTGGACGAAGTGGCGATGCACCAGGCCGTATTTTGTGTCTCGACGGGATTTTGCGGGTCGTTCGCTCCCATCACGATGGCCGTCCGGGATTTGTCTTTCACCAGCTGGTTGAACAGGCCGTTGCGGCAGGGACGCAGATGGTCTTTCCGGCAAAGCGTGTCGTTGACAACCCGAACGTAGGTTGCATTCGGGAAGGTGAACATGAAGGAGAGTTTGACCGTTTCCTGCCGGGTATTTTTCGCCTTGAACAGGAACATACCCACCGGATAAGACGTTTCTTTGTAATTTTCCTTAATTACCGGGCTGAATTGCAGGAGTGAAACCTGACTCTGAAACACATTGTAGTCGAAAGTAGCTTTGGGAAACAGCGCCCTGTACGTGGCGTCGCCCGTTTTGAGACGGTTCCATGCCGGAAGAACGTCTTCGGTAGCAAGCGTATAGGCGACGGCCTTTCCCTTCACTTCTTCGCGGATGTGGAAAGCCGCCTGACGGAGAAAACGCTCCTCGTATACAACGGGTTTCATGTAAAACGGCCCGAACGAGCCGCAAAAATTGTACATGAAACTGCCCGTTCCGATGCCGCCGACCGGCATTCCTTTTTTGGTCATCGTTTCGATGGCTGCTCCTTCCGTACTTGGATGCCTCTCTTCGGTATAAACGGGACGGTCGCCCATTTTTCTTGTCCATGCGCAGGCAGGCATCTCCCACAATCCCTGCGAAAAGACGGCCATACTGTTTGCCATGCAAAACAGTATCACTAAAAATCTTACTCTATTTCTCATATCTATTCCTGTTTGTGTTCATGTTTAAATTAAACGGTACAAAGATAGAATTTTTTTGCAAACAAAAGATATAGCGGTTCTTCCTGATTGAAAATTGTTTATTTTTGCAGAGAAAATTCGCCATACAATGAAAGAATTTATTATTACGGAGGAGCGTACGGAAAAGGCGGTGCTGGTCGGGCTGATCACGCCCGGGCAAAACGAGAGGCAGGCCAGGGAATACCTCGGCGAACTGGCTTTTCTGGCCGAAACAGCCGGTATTGACCCGGTCAGGCAGTTTTACCAGCGGCTGGACATGCCCCACGCCGTCACGTTTGTCGGGACGGGCAAATTGCAGCAAATCCATGAATATGTGATTGAAAACGACATCGGCATCGTGATCTTTGACGATGAACTGTCGGCCAAACAGTTGCGCAATATTGAAAAGGTGCTGAACGTGCGGATTTTGGACCGTACCCACCTGATTCTCGACATCTTTGCCCGCCGGGCGCAGACGGCACATGCGAGGACGCAGGTCGAACTGGCTCAATACCGGTATATGCTGCCCCGGCTGACGCGGCTCTGGACGCACCTCGAACGGCAGCGCGGCGGCATCCACATGCGCGGGCCGGGTGAGACCCAGTTGGAAACCGACCGGCGTATCATCCTCGACAAGATAGCCCGGCTGAAACGCGAGCTGGTCGAGATCGACCGCCAGAAATCAGCCCAGCGCAAGAACCGCGGCAAACTGGTGCGCGTCGCGCTGGTCGGCTACACCAACGCAGGGAAATCGACGCTGATGACGCTGCTAAGCAAAAGCGAAGTCTTTGCCGAAAACAAACTGTTTGCCACGCTGGATACGACCGTGCGCAAGATGATTGTCGACAACCTGCCTTTCCTGCTCTCCGACACGGTCGGATTTATCCGCAAGCTGCCAACCGAACTGGTGGAATCCTTCAAGTCAACGCTGGACGAAGTGCGCGAAGCCGACCTGCTGCTGCATGTCGTCGACATCTCGCATCCCTCGTTTGAAGAACAGATCGAAGTGGTCAACCGGACGCTGGTCGAAATCGACTGCAAGGAAAAACCTGTCCTCATCGTATTTAACAAGATAGACGCCTTCACCTTCATTCCCAAGGAGGAAGACGACCTGACGCCGTGTGTGCGGGAGAATATCCCGCTGAACGAACTGAAGGAAACCTGGATGGCGAAACTGCCGGACAGCTGTATCTTCCTCTCGGCGAAGGAACGTACGAACATCGACGCGCTGAAATCGCTGCTCTATGAACGGGTGCGGGAGATTCACGTCCGGCGTTTTCCCTACAACGATTTTCTTTACCAGGACTACAGCGAGGAGGAAATATAATGTACACGAAGGAACACGGAAACAGGAAGGGATGTTAAAAAAAGTACTGGAAACGATTGCCATCCGTTATGTGGTGGCGGCATTGAACCTGGCATTGATTTTCATCAACGGGAAAGCGCTGGGTATTCACGGCATGGGAGTGGCCGGCGTGATCTATGCGTCGGCAAACATCATATTTCTTTTTAACAGTATATTTTGCGGAAATACCATTGTATATCACATGAACCGTTATCCCTTGCGTTATGTCATCTGGCCGGCGTATGTATGGGCCTTTGCCGGCTCGGCGATAGCCTGCGGCGCGATGGCGCTGACAGGCCTGTTGCCGGCAGGCTTCGGGGCGGAAGTGTACGGGCTGGCGACGCTCCTGTCGCTGGTCGGGATTCATTCGCGCGTCCTGCTGGGAAAAGACCGTATCAAAGCATTCAATGCCACGTTTATGATTCAGGGGGGAACCCTGTTCTTTAGTTTGCTGTATGTCTATTATGTGGCAGGAAAGCAGGACGTGGAAGGTTTTCTGTGGGGGGTATACCTCTCGAATGTCCTTGCCTGGCTGGTCAGTCTGCTGCTTTTATATCCGCCGGGCGTCCGGCGGGCAAAAAAAACACAGCCTGCCGGTCTGCCGCCCTTCTTCCGCCTGTTGAAGAAAATGGTTGCTTACGGCCTGTGGAGCAGCGCGGACAATTTGACGGAAGGACTGACAACGCGCCTGAATTATTTTCTGTTACAGCGGTTGAGCGGTTACGGACAGGTGGGGTTACTCGACGCCGGCACACGCATCTCCGAAAGCGTCTGGCACATCAACCGGAGCATAAGTTCCATCTCCTACAGCCAGGTAGCCCGGACGTCCGACCCGGAAATGCAGCGGCAACAGACGCTGCGTTTCTTTAAATGGACGTATGGCGCCCTCATCCTCGTGATCGGCATGATCCTGCTGATTCCCGAACGGATATACACTGATTACCTCTTTACGGCCGAGTTTCGGGGCATCCGGAAGGTGATCGGGGGACTTTCGGTCGGAATCGTGATGTATGGAGCCAACAACATCCTGAGCCATTATTTTATCGGGACGGGGAAAGTGAAATACAGTGTGGCCTGTTCGTGTGTAGGGCTGCTGGCGCTGCTGCTTTCCGGCAGTTTCCTGGTGCCGGCACAGGGCGTAGTTGGTTCGGCCGTCTCGACCAGCATCGCTTTTTCGGCCATGCTGCTGTTTTCGCTGACCGTCTTTGTTCGCCATACGCACACCTCCCTGCGGGAACTGCTCCCTTCCGGGAAATTTCTCTGTATCCCTCTGTGTCTCCTCCGTAGAACTCTGTGTAAGAAAAAAGCAACACAGAGAGACACGGAGAAGAGAAACGATTCATGACGAATCAAGGAATGTAAAATAAATAACGTGTAACCATGAAAAAATCCCGTCAGGAACATGTGGAATGTCCCCCCCGAAAAGATGTGTATAAACAGTAGCTCTCAAAGAGGGGAAAGTGACGTCGACATCCGACACCTGTTACGAATCGCATTCCACTCATAATAAATCTTCCTGCTCAAAGCGAATACCGCAACTGATCCAGCAGGATCGGGATTTCCTGGGGAAGGACACCCGCATGGACAAGAACGGGAATATCCTGTTTGAAAAGTGCATGGAATTTGTCGAAATCCCCGTCTTCGGCCTGCACGGCAGAGCGATAGAATGTCAGCGCCTTTTGAATCTGCTGCAATACCCATTCCGTATGTCCGGCGTTGAGGAAATCCTGCATTTGAGGCTGGATGTCCAGTATTTTCCCGTAATAGTGACGCGCCTGGTCGTATTTTCCGCTCAGGAACGAACTCCAGGCAATGGCGCGCCAGCTCTTCGGATTTTCCGGCTCCAGGTAATCGGCCTTGAAATAATATTTCAGGGCGTCTGCATAATTTTTCATTTCCAGGCAGCAGTGTCCCATGCAGATCAGCACCGGGACCGTATCCGGACTTAGCTGTTCGTAACGGCGGTAAAAGTCAAGGGCTTTCTCCGGCTGTTTGAGCAGTCGGCAGCAGTCGGCCAGCCGGCGGAGCAGCCATTTGCTATCCGGGTTGAACAGTTCGGAACGCAGGTAAGTCGCCAGCGCGCCCCGCAGGTCGCCGGTCATCTGCCTGCAATAGCCCGCCTTCTGGTAAAGTATCCCGTCCTGCGCATCCCGCTCGATCAAGCAGTCATACAGCGTCTGCGCATCCTCGTAATAACCTTTCCGGAGATAGAATCCGGCAATGCTCAGCAGCGTTTCGGTATCGGACAGATACGGTTTCAGCGCCGGAAGGAGGTGAAAGTCGAGCGTTCCATTGAAGATGTCCTCAAATTCCACACGACGCGGAAACAGTTTATAAAAGCGGTACAGGTCCTGGATATACTGGGAAGTAATGCATTCCACCCTGTTTTGCCTGCTTTTCAATTCCTGCAGCTGCTGTTCGTTTATGGCGCTGAGTTGGCTGTCCATTTGCTGCATCATCAGTTTCCGGTGCGTTTCGGAAATCCTCTGCAAACTGAGAAACAGCGAATACTTGTCCGAATTGCACACAAAGGAAGCCTGCATCAGGGTTTCCAGTCCGGCGCCGCGGAGGTTTTCCTGCGTGTCGAAGCACGAATGGCGGAGGGTAAAAGGCAAAAACCAGTTGCTTATCTCGCTGAAAAACCCGAAATTTTTCAAGTGAATAAACGTGGAATGTAATACATCGAGACCTTCTTCCTGCAGGCCGGCATATTCTTCGAGTTTTTTCGTCACCTTGTCGTCGACTGCGAAATCTTTCCATTCCGGGTTCATTTCGTCGCCCGGAAAGTCGGACAGGATCCCGAAATGTTCGCCCTGCGAGGTGAATTTCAGTTTCATCATTTCCGGAAGAATTTCCTCCTGAATCTTGTGCGTCACTTTTTCCGTCTCGCGCGAGAGGATAAAGCGCAGGACAATGGTCTGCATGATTCGCCTGAAGTCCGGCGCTTCGGCCAGGGCGTCCAGGCGATGACGGATACCGGAATAATACATCGTCCGTCGCCGGTATCGGTAGAGCGTCAGGCAAACGGCTATCAGGGCGCGGATGCGGACTTCCGGGTCTTCGTCGGCAGCCGCGTCGAACAGGAGGTTCAGTTTTTCCCGGTCGAACGACACTTGCAGCCCCAGCAACAAGGCTGACACCAACTGACATTTGGCCGTCGCCGGAAAATGCCCGTCGGCCAGCGCCCGTCGGAGGGACGCCGTGTCGCCGTCGGACAGAAAAACCGTTTTCCACACGTTTTCGAACAGCTGCTCCACCGAGGTTTCGAAAGAGGCCGGGTCTTCCCTTTCATACAGCGCCGGCAATCGCTCCACCAGGTCCGCTATCTCGACCGGATGATAGTTCGAAAACATCCACGAATGAGCACGATAGATACGGGTGTCGGGCGACAGGGCCTGATACCGGATGCGGTCGGTCAGTTCGTAGGCGCCGGTCCGGATGCCTGCATAGATTTGTTCCCGCGCCGGGTCGCGCGTGCCTTCCGCATAGTAATGCAGGAGGTAGCGGTACGTGTCCTGCAACTCGTTCAACCTGTTCTGGCAGGAAAACTCCTGCACACCGGAGATCAGACTTTGAATCAAGTCAAAAGCCGTTTTCAGTTCGCCGTTATCCAGGGCCTCCGTGATGCCGGAATAAGCCGTAAATATTTCTTTTATACTCATTTCTCCGAATTTGTATCAAATGCCATGCCAAAAGTAAAACTATTTATGCGATATTTGCTATCTTTGCACTCCAAAAAAATAAAATTTCGCAGATGGATCATATTCGCAATTTCTGTATTATCGCTCATATTGACCACGGGAAAAGTACACTGGCCGACCGTTTGCTCGAATACACGAAGACGGTAGAAGGGAAAGATTTGCAGGCGCAGGTGCTGGACGACATGGAACTGGAGCGTGAACGCGGCATTACGATCAAGAGTCATGCCATCCAGATGAACTATGCGTACCGGGACGGAAACTATACGCTGAACCTGATTGATACGCCGGGGCATGTTGATTTTTCGTATGAGGTGTCGCGTTCGATTGCGGCCTGCGAAGGCGCGTTGCTGATCGTCGACGCGGCGCAGGGCATTCAGGCGCAGACGATTTCCAACCTCTACATGGCCATCGAACATGATCTGGAGATTATCCCGGTGGTTAACAAGATCGACCTTCCCAGCGCCATGCCCGACGAAGTGGAAGACCAGGTCATCGAACTGCTGGGATGCCGTCGCGAAACGATACTCCGCGCCAGCGGCAAGACAGGCGAAGGCGTATACGGCCTGCTGGATGCGATTGTGGAACGGGTGCCGCCGCCCAAGGGCGACCCCGATGCACCACTGCAATGCCTGATTTTTGATTCGGTATTCAACTCCTTCCGCGGCATCATCGCCTACTTCAAGGTGGTCAACGGCGTCATCCGCAAAAACGACCGGGTGAAATTTATTGCTACCGAGAAAGAATATAACGCCGACGAAGTGGGCATCCTGAAACTGACCCCGAGTCCGCGTAACGAAGTGCGGACAGGCGACGTGGGATACATCATTTCGGGCATCAAAACATCGCGTGAAGTGCGCGTGGGCGACACCGTTACGCACGTGGCGCGGCCGGCGCGCGAAGGGATTGCCGGGTTCGAGGAAGTGAAACCGATGGTCTTTGCCGGCGTCTATCCGATCGAAACGGAAGACTTCGAAAACCTGCGGGCATCACTCGAAAAATTACAGCTGAACGACGCCTCGCTCACTTTCCAGCCGGAGAGTTCGGCTGCACTGGGGTTCGGGTTCCGGTGCGGCTTCCTGGGGCTGCTGCACATGGAGATCGTCCAGGAACGCCTCGACCGCGAGTTCAACATGGACGTGATCACCACCGTGCCCAACGTCTCCTACCGGGTACACGACAAAAAAGGAAACTGCACGGACGTGCACAATCCGGGCGGCCTGCCCGACCCGACCCTGATCGACCGGATCGAAGAGCCTTACATCCGGGCGTCCGTCATCACGCGGACAGCCTATATCGGGCCGATCATGACCCTGTGTCTGGGCAAGCGGGGCATTCTGATGAAACAGGAATACATCTCCGGCGACCGCATCGAAGTCTTTTTCGACATGCCGCTGGGCGAGATCGTGATCGACTTTTACGACAAGCTGAAAAGCATTTCGAAAGGGTATGCGTCGTTTGACTATCACCTGCACGACTTTCGCGAGTCGCGCCTGGTGAAATTGGACATCCTGCTGAACGGCGAACCGGTGGACGCGCTTTCGACCCTGACGCACATCGACAACAGCATCGCGTTCGGACGCCGGATGTGCGAGAAACTGAAGGAACTCATCCCCCGCCAGCAGTTCGACATCGCGATTCAGGCAGCCATCGGCTCCAAAATCATTGCCCGCGAAACGGTGAAAGCCGTCCGCAAGGACGTGACGGCCAAGTGCTACGGCGGCGACGTCTCACGCAAACGCAAACTGCTCGAAAAACAGAAGGAAGGCAAAAAGCGAATGAAGCAGATCGGGACAGTCGAGGTACCCCAGAAAGCCTTCCTGGCCGTGCTGAAACTCGATTGACGACATCCCGTCAAAGTGAAAACATAAGTATGAAGTATGAAGTATAAACTATGAACTATGAATGGAATGCTATTTGTAACGGGCATTGGCGTATCGAAGCACTCTCCCCTCTCTTGTGAGGGATCGGGGGAGAGGTTCGGTATCCGACACCTGTCACAAATGGCATTCTCAACGCTTCATTCTCCATTCTCCATTCTCAATTCTCAATTCAAATGCTCCCTCTCAAGAGGGGAAAGTGACGTCGACATCCGATGCCTGTTACAAATAGCGTTCCACTCATAATTCATAGTTTATACTTCATACCTCATACCTCATACCTCATACTTCATACATATTACATGTTATTTATTTCGCGTTACTAACTACCATCTACTCATTAACAGATTCGCCCTGATATGTTATATATCATTAAATCTTTTCGCAAATATCTCCTATTTCTTGTTCGTATTAAAAGAATATGTACCTTTGGCACGTTTAAAATACCGGAATAATGAAGGATTTATCCTAAAAGATATGGATATTGGTTGGTTTTCAGGAAAAAAACGTGTTGTATGGCCGATTAGGACGCGGGGTATAACAGACGTTACGGGGGCGGCCAAACGGGATGACCGTATGACCGTGACACGAAGTACGCCGGATAGCAGATATCCGGTGCGGGAAGTCGTATGGAGATCTACTATCTCCTTTTCCGGCACGCGGAGTACCTCCTTTTGTTTCATTTCCGCGTGTCCGGAACTTCCGGAAACCGCCCGCACCCCTGCGGCATCCTTCCGGAAGACCCGCAACCGTCCCGCATCCCCGCAGGAGGCTTTCGGAACTTCCCGGAGCCTTCCCGCACCCCTGCAAGAGGTTTCCGGAAGACCCGCAACCCTCCCGCACCCCTGCAAGAGGCTTTCGGAGGTTTCCGGAGCCTTCCCGCACCCCTGCGGCATGAAAGCGGAAGAAAACAACTCCCTCATGAAAGCCTCCGGTCTGCAGACGGATTCGCCCTGCTCGCAGGGACAACGGCGTGCGCCATCCCCGCGAACCCGGCAAGGCCATCCGCACGGTTGCAGGGATTACTCCCCGGCAATATCCGAGCACAGGCAGGATACCCCCCATTCACCCGAACGTGAATTTACGTTAACGCGAGGGGGGGGGGGGGTAATTCCCTGCATTACAGCTATTTAGAAACACATATCGTATACGGAGGTCTTGCGCAAAGCGCGATGCCTTCGCAGGTAACGCCTGCCATCGCATTGCTGCGAAGGCGGGCAGCGTATTTTTATTCCCGATTCATCATTAAATACCAAATAAAATGGAAACAGAAAACATTCTTACACGAGTAGATTTTTCGCACATGCGCAACGAACAGCACGTGACCTATTTCGAAATGGCGGACGCCCTGTTTGTCAAGTATCCGACGGGCGTACCGGCCCTTGTGTCCCACTACGACGCCTTCAAGACAAACTATGGCGTGGAGGTATCGCTGCTCGACACGATTCTCAACAGCCCCTATACGAAGAAAATCGAACAGGCCGACCACGAGCGGGACGAGATTTTCGGCGGACTGAACGCCTTTGTGCAGTCGTTTGAACGGCATTTCGACTCCAACCTGCGCGATGCGGCCGCGGTGATCCGCCGGATATTGAAACAGTATGGCAACATCGCACGCAAAGCCCTTGATCAGGAAACGGCCGCCATCGACGACCTGCTGCGCGAACTGCGTGACGGCAACACGCCGACCGCTGTACAGCAGTTGGGGCTGGAGCCGTGGATGGAACGCCTGGAGACGGCCAACAACCATTTCAAGACCCTGATGCTCGATCGCAACGCCGAAACAGCCCAGCGTTCTGCCACGCGGATGAAAGACGCACGCAAGGCCGTTGACCGGTCATTCATTCAGTTGATCATCCAGCTCGAAGCTACCGTCCGTGTCAACGGACGCGAACCCTTCGAAGCGCTGATCGACGAACTCAACGCCCATACGCTCCGGTACAAAAACATCCTCGCCCAGGAAGCCGGCGCACGCAAGGCGAAAAAAGGGGGAGAGGAAGTATAAAGTATAAAGTATAATGTATGAAGTATAAAGTATGAGGTATCGTATGAAAAAATAAGACCATTTCCCCTTTTCGTGCGTTGTGACCGTGAATGAAAAGCGGTCAGCCGGCGCCTTCATTTCCCCCTCTCCACAAGAGAGGGGGGCAGGGGGGAGAGGTTTTCAAAATAACATTAAAATAGATAAGTATGAAAAATGATTTTACCAGACGAAATCGCCGTCTTGCCCTCAGGGCGGTGAAGTTGAAAGTCACCCGGGCGGGTTATGTGCTGCTGGCGGGTGTAATGTTGTGTATGGCGTTTGCGGCTTTGCAGCCGCTGAGCGCGGCAGACGATGTGGGAAATGCGAAGCAGGCCATAGGCCATCAGCTTTATTTCGGCAACTTCCCCCAAAATTACGAAGGGTGGAATACCCTGGTTGAAGCAGCAATGGCCACTGTGCCGCATGTGAAGAAAATCAATTATCGCGCGCAGGCTCCGAAAACGCCGGACGGGCGCGATTCCTTCTATGTCGGCTTCTTCTCCGTGCAACCCGTCGAGTGGCGTGTCCTGGCCGACGACGCCGAAGGCATTCTGCTGCTGTCGGAACAAATCCTGACCCAGTGGCCGTACCATACGTCGGGAGGTCCTGTTACATGGCAGGGCGCTTCCGTACGGGATTCGTTGAAATACCGGTTCCTGCTGGGGAATACCCTGCTGGGAGGAGGAAAAGATTACTTTTCGCCGACTGAAATTGACGCCGTCGCCACTTCCACCCTGCAGAAT
>JAISWC010000168.1 GCA_031271245.1 Tannerella sp.
CAGATATGTTTTCTTTCCGGAGCATCGGGATGTTTTATCCATCGGGCAGACTGCCAGTCCGCCTCATGCAGCAGTCCGGTGACGAAACTGGCCGGTTCGCTCCACGCCGAAGGCTGTCCTTCGCTGTCGAACACCTGCACTTTCCAGAAATATTTGTGTCCGGAGACCAGCTCTTTTCCGCCGAAAGGCACGAGCACGGATTGTGCCGACATAACTTTTCCGCTGTTCCATACATCGCCGTCTCCCTGTGCCAGTCGCGACGAATCGCTTGCCACCAACACCTGCCAGGCCGTTTGTTTTTGTCCCCGCGTATAGGTCGGATCGATAAGTTTCCAACTGAAACGCGGCCTTTCCGTGTCGATTCCCACGGGATTCGTTCGGTATTCGCACTGTAAACCGGCAGGAATCAGCCGCGCCGGAAGTGCTGTTTTACCGGCAAACCCTGAAACGCTGCACAGCAAAAATAATAATATAAAAGTCTTTTTCATAATGTCTTCTTTTTTGAATTTAGTGATGCGAAATGTGTCATGTAAGCCCGTATCATGTCTGTTTAGGAAAAAATGCCGGAGCGAAGCGTGAATCTCCGCTCCGGCAAAAGTAAAAAAGATTATTCGTATCCTTCGTTTTGCGTAAGATTTTTATTTAGCCGGGTTTCTCTCAGCGGAATCGGGAGACGCACCTCATAGGTGTCGAACCGGAAATCGTACTCGTTAAACGGAATACTTCCTCTCGTTGTAGTGGGATTCGCCTTTTCCCTCACCCCGTACGCATTCAGGAACGCGGACAGTTCGGCCGGAGTATGCGTGCGCAACAGGTCATGCCAGCGATGATTCTCGAACGCCAGTTCGATCCTTCGCTCATGAAGCACGGCAGTGCGGAACGATTCCTTCGTCAGACCGGACAGCGGCGCCAGACCCGCCCGTTCGCGTATCCGGTTCAGATATCCGTATGCTTCGTCCGTGGGGCCGTTCGTTTCGTTGATGGCTTCGGCCAGCGACAGCAGTATTTCCGCGTAGCGCATCAGCGGCCAGTTGTTGTCCGGGCGGCCTTCGATGGTGTGCGGGTGATTGTACTTATTGACATAAGGTACCGCCGTCCATTCGCCATCGTTGTTCGTATATCCTTCTTTCACGGAAATCTCCTTCCGCAGGTCGCCTTCTTCATAATCGCCGATGAGGTCCAGCGTCGGGATATTCCATCCGCCACCGCTTCTCCCCTGGAAGGGAATCACGGCGCCATACGATTCGCGCGGGTAGAAATTGTAGATAAAACCACTGTATTCTCCCCAGTCGTTACCGCCCTGATACTGCACATCCATAATGGATTCGGCATGATTTTTCTTTGCCGGATCGAACACGTCGGCATAGTCGTCCAGTATCTGGTAACCCAGCTGGGTGACCTGCCTGAACGATGCAATCGCTTCCGCATACTGCTTTCTTACCAGATACGTCCGTCCCTGAAGCGTCAGGGCGGCGCCTTTCGTTGCGTATCCCGTCTTTGTGTTTTTAGCGGGAAGCGCGTTTACGGCGGCCTGGATGTCTGCGTCGATCAGGGCGTAAACCTCGGATACCGGCGAACGGCCATAGTTCCACGCATCGTCGGGATTGGCAATCGGTTCGGTCACGATGATCACGTCTCCAAAAAACTGTACCAGCTGGAAGTAATAATACGCCCGGAAAAACTTCAACTGCCCTTCAAAATTGGATTTGACCGATTCGCTGACCGTGGCGCCTTCCATCCTCGATAACGTCAGGTTGATATTCGCCAGATTCTGATAGAACCGGTTGTAAAGAGTCTCCACATTTCCGGTATTGGAAACCCACTGCCAGTATTCAACCGCTTCGAGAGAAGGTGACTGTCCCCGGTCAGACTGATTGAAGTGAATGGTGGCGTTGTCCGAGATCATTTCGTTAAACTGCCATGCTGCGTCGGAGATATAGTTCTGCAACTGGGAATACACGCCGATGACGGCCTGTTCCATCTGCACTTCCGTCTTGTAAAAACTTCCCGAATTAAGTTGCATCGGGTTGCTTTTGTCCAGAAAGTCGTCGGAACATGAACAAACGGTCAGTACAGACCATATACATATATATTCTATTATCTTTTTCATACTACCTGTAATTTAAAATGTGATTGTTGTACCTATCGACAGAATCAGCGGAATCGGATAGGCTTCGTCGTCGCGCCCCAGATTGATACCGCCGTCCATATCTACATCGGGATTGAATCCGGGATAATTGGTAATCAGGAGTGCGTTTTCCGCATTCAGGAAGAATCGGGCGCCTTTCAGGATGGACTTTCCGCGCGGCACGGTATAGCCGAGCGAAATGCTTTTGAACCATGCATGGCTTGCGTCATACACGTACCTGGAGTTTACTTCGCGCTCCCACTTCCATGTATTGGAGGACGGCCAGATGCCGTTTCCCGGACTTTCGGGCGAACGCCACCGGTTTTTGGTATCCGCCGCTACGTTAAAACAGCCGTCCATATTGCCGATAGTCGCTTCAATCTCCCTTTGCAGATCATAGTCCTGTGCACCGGTAATCAAGACGTTCAGGTCGAAATTCCTGTATTCGGCGCCCAGTGTCAGCGCCCAGGTGAATTTGGGATGCGGGTTGCCGGTTTCCACCATATCCTTGTTGTCGTACGTGATGACCCCGTCGCCATTGGCGTCCCAGTATTTGTATACGCCCGGTACGGCGCCTTCCTGCAAAGGCGAAGCGGCTATTTCTTCATAGCTGTTGAAAATACCCAGCACCTTGTATCCCCACAACATGCCGATGGGATGCCCGACAATCGAACGGTTATACATATTGTAGAAACTGTAACGTTCGATATAGTCGTTTTCACCCATAATCTCGAGCACTTTGTTCCGGTTAAACGCGATATTGAAATTGCCTCTCAGCCTCAGGTCTTTCGTTACATTTTCCCGATAGTCGAGCGACAGTTCAACACCCCGGTTTTGTACCTTCCCGACGTTTGTGTAGGTGCTTCCGAAACCGGTGATGATGGGAATTTCCTTTTGCAGCAACATGTTGTCGGTAATACGGTTGTAGTATTCGGCCATAAATACCAGTTTGTTGTTGAACAGCGACATGTCCACTCCTAAATCCAACGCATTGGACCGTTCCCAGCCCAGCAGTGCATTGGCGTAGGAGCTGAGTATTGCGCCCGCCGCCAGACCGCCGTTGAGCACGTAGTTGGCGCTCGAAAGTCCGGCCAGGCTGGGATAATTTCCGATGCTGTTGTTGCCCGTGACGCCGTAGCTTCCCCGCAGTTTCAGGTTGCCCAGCCACGACAGCTTCGGCATGAACGGTTCTTCCGACAGTCGCCAGCCCAGCGATGCGGACGGGAAATTTCCCCACTTGTTGTCCGTTCCGAAACGGCTGCTGCCTTCCCGGCGGAACGAAACCGACGCCAGATACTTGTCCTTGTAGTTATAGTTGGCCCGGGCCAGATAGGCAAGCAAACTCCATTCGTAGAACGTCGAACTCAGGCTGAGATTTTCCGCGTTCTGGAAGATGCGGATTTCATCGTTCGGAAACTTGGAGCCGGTGCCGTACATTTCCTTGTGGTCCTCTGCCTGCGCCGTATATCCCAGCATGGCGTCGAACGTATGGTCGCCCAGTTTCTTGGCATACGTGAGCAGCAAGTCCGCATTGTAATTGAGAATTTCTCTGTTCCACTCGCTCATGGTGGCATCGCGCGGCGGCGGCGACACGTTATAGCCTCCTCCGGCCAGCGTAGAGGGTCTGAAATCATTCCTGCGGAGATTGTACAACGATACGTTGACGGAGGGCTTAAACTTGAAATCCTTCAAA
Organism: Tannerella sp.; assembly: GCA_031271245.1. Taxonomy (GTDB): domain Bacteria; phylum Bacteroidota; class Bacteroidia; order Bacteroidales; family Tannerellaceae; genus Tannerella. The sequence goes on from JAISWC010000168.1 coordinate 3,822, forward strand.
AACGTAATTTCTACATACCCGTTGGAAAGCACGCGGTTGATGGACTGCAATTTCTTTTCTTCGTGCATAACCTGGACGGGATTGGCGGAGCTGAAAATACCGTCGTGTCCTCCAATATGATCATTCCATGTACCGTCTTCGTTATAGACCGGTTCCGACGGATCTGCCCAGTAAGTAAATCCGATAATCGAGCCGCGGCCTTCCGAATCCACCATCCGTTCGTTCGAGCGGGAGGCGGCAATATTCCATCCGACGGCAATGTGCTCGTTCACTTCGCCCTGAATATTGGCTCTTGCGTTGAACCGCTCAAAACCGGTATTTATCACGACGCCATCCTGTTTCAGATAACCGAGCGACAGCACCGACTTCACTTTTCCCGTGCCTTCGGCCAGCGTCACATTGTAGTTCTGGGTGAGGGCATTGTCGTTCATGATTTCATCAAACCAGTCGGTGGAATACTTCGTCTGTTCGGGATACCTGAACGCTTCGGGCACATCCTCCAGCGTCGGTTCCCGGTGTTGCAAATACCGGACCCTGTCTTCAAACGCTTCTTTCTGGAACTGAATAAATTCCGGCCCGTTCATCATTTTGATCCGCCGGTTCGTGGGAATATTCGATACGCCCAGATTGGCCGTGGCCGTCAGCCGGAGTTCTCCGTCTTTGGCGCCTTTCGTGGTAATCAGGATTACGCCGTTGGCTCCCCGCGCTCCGTAGATGGAGGTAGAAGCCGCATCCTTCAGAATAGAAATGGACTCGATGTCTTCCGGGTTCAAACTCTGCGACAGCGATTCGCCTACCGGGAATCCGTCCACGACATACAGCGGTGCGCTCTGCGCGCCAAGCGAACCCAGTCCCCGGATGGTGATTGACATCTCCTGTCCGGGTTTACCTGTTTTCTGCTTGACCACCACGCCGGGCGCCTGCCCTTGAATCAGGCGGGTGGCATCCAGCCCGTGTATATCGCCGAGGTTGTCTAAGTCAATCACCGAAATGGCCGACGTGATGTCGCCCTTCCGTTTCGTACCGTACCCAACTACTACGATTTCCTCGAGCATCTTCAGGTCTTCCCGGAGCCGGATCAGCAAAGTAGTTTGCCCGCCTACGGCGACTTCCTGCGCGATATAGCCGATATAAGAAATCTGCAACACGGCATCCTGCCGGACGTTCAGGGTGAAATGCCCGTCCACGTCGGTAATGATGCCATTGGTGGTGCCTTTCTCTATCACACTTGCACCGGCCAGCAGTTCGCCGCTTTTTTCGTCGGTTACCGTACCGGTGATTCTAAAACCTTCCTGGGCATACATATTCTGCGCCGTAACGCAAAACAGCCCACATAATAAGATCATCCACAGCGTCGCGCGGAGATGCGCGGCGCGGGACAATCGAAACAAACAATCTTCTTTCTTCATAATGAATTCTTTTAAAATTAAATACTTAAATACGTCAATACGTTGACTCCTGTAATACAGGACACTTTTTTTATGTTCACATACATTCTACTAACTACTAACTATTAACTACTAACTACCCGCCGTTCTGCCGGCTCACGGTATAATCCCCGAATACAGTTCGCCCCACGGTCCCTTTTCACCGCGTCTGTTTTCCCATCGCAGGCGAAACCATACGGTTTGGCCCCGCTGGTTTTCCTCGAAGGTAAACGTGTGGGACGAGCGCGTACTGAACGCGGAATGGATCAGATCATCCGTTGTCACGGGCGGTTTGTCGAGGATGGCCATGCGGATTTCGGCGCCGTGTGCGTCGTCCGGTTTCCCGCGCGACGTGCGTGCGCTGTCCTTAAAGTTCAGGGTGAGGCGCATAATCACGGACGAATCAATCCGCGTAACGACCGGATACGTATCGGACATGCGCGACGTCGTAGGCGTGGTGTCGGGCACCTTCAGCCCCAGCTTCACGCGGTCTTCGTCGGTCACCGCCTCGTTGTAGCGGAGGTTCGTATTCACAAACCCCCGCGTAGCCTTTTTGACAACTGCGGCCTTTTCCTTGCGCTCCAGACGGTCGGCTTTTCCCGCATTCGGGTGTTCGGCCTTTGTCTGTGCCGTTTTAAACTCATCTACTTTCGTTTGAAGCAGATTCACTTTTTCAGTTGGAATACCAAACCGGCTCAGATTGGCGATCAGATACTCCATAAAATTCAGCAGCCACGTCAAAAACGGGGCATACCCCTGAGGTATATAATCTTTTCTCT
>JAISWC010000229.1 GCA_031271245.1 Tannerella sp.
GAGAATACCGTAACCGTAAAAGTCATCGGCAGCAACAAGAACCTGCTGGGGCCGTTCCATAATAACCCGGCGCCGGGAATAGTAGGCCCCTGGTACTTCCGGAACGTGAAAACGTATCCTCCCGGAAAAGACTATCAGCAGCTGGATTACGGGTTGATGAGCGATTTTGTCCTGAAAAAAGCGGAATAAGGGGTGCACAGGAGAACCGGCGGTGGCGACGGCGTCCCGTCAGGTTATCGTTCAAATACAAAGATTCAAGGGTTTTCCGGCAGGAACGCCCTTGAATCTTTGTGTTTTTGAATGGTTAATCCCCTACACAGCTACCGAGATCTGACAGGTTTTCAAAACCTTTTACATCCCTGCTTTCGGAACGAGCCGCACCGGGCCGATAAGACCGGACGAAATCAACGCGTCGTCTTTCGTCCAGAGATCCCACATGCAGAACGTCTGTCGTCCGCTCGGATCGGGTTTACCGTCTAAAAGCCATTGCGGCCAGCGTTCCAGTCTGCCGTCGGGTTTCCGTTCCGGTTCCGGAGGAAGGAGCGCATCGCCGATCAGCCGGTTGGGCCAGAGATTTGTTACCCGTATTTCCAGTACGTTTTCCTTTTTCGGGTCGAGCACGTCCGTCACATCCGCCGTTTTTTCCAGTTTCCAGAGTACGCCAAGTTCACGACCGTTCACGACCACTTCAGCCAGTGCATCGACCTGTCCGAGGTCAAGTTCAACCCGCTGTCCTGTTGCGAGGAAATTCGCCGGTAACGTCAGCGATTTCCGGTAAACGGCTGTGCCGCTGAAATGCTTGATGGTTTCGTCCGGCGAATCGCTCCACGAAATCAGCCGGTCAAAGGTCGTTTCCTTGTCGAGAAAACGAACCGACCATGCTCCGGACAATTCCAACGGCTTGCTGAGCGTGATTTCCTTCGTGGATTTCTTTCCCGAAGCAGTCAGCAGTTCGTATGAGCCTTCGGCGCCAAACTGCAATCCGCCGGCGCTCAACTGAATACAGGGGGAGTCGGCGTCGGTTTCGCCGGGCGTTGCGGTCTCCGGTTGAGCGAACGGGATACGCAAATCGGCTACCGTCGTTCCGTTACGGGATATGGCGACAACCGGGTCAGCCTCCTGCGCGCCTGTCTGATGCGGAAAAACGACAAACACCGACTCGGTGGACGCGAGCGGCAGCAACAGCCTTGTTATCCCGTTTTCCGTATGGTATGCGGGCGCCTTGACGGTTTCGCCCGTTTCGGGATGCCATATTTCAGGCTGTCCGGCGGCGCGCAGTTCCACCTGTGCAAGTACATGTTTCTGTTCCGGATTGGCGATGAAATAAATATCAGCCCCGGCAGTACGGCGATGATTCTCCGTCAACCTGCTGTTTGCGCGGAAATCGGGCTGGAGACCTTTGGCAGCCAGCACCGCTTCGGGTTGTTTGCCCCAGATGATACGCCCTTTGCCGTAACTGCGTTCGCCGGCTGTTTCCGCCGCGTCACCCCACAGTTCCGCGGCAAGCGCTGCGACTTGCCGGTCGTTTTCGGGATAACCGCTCAGTCCGAACGCGCCCGCCGGCTTTTTCCCGATGACCGTAGCGCCGTCACGCACCAGTCCGGTGATTTTCTCCAGCAGTTTTTCCGTCATCCGGTCGCTTTCGGTGAGTACGAGGATTTCGTATGCCGCGCCACTCGGCAAAGTCAGTTTGCCGTCCTTCACCGACATTTGATACACAGCGTCGGCGCCGCACTGATCCCACGGATAGCCGTTGAGGGGATGACCGGGAAAGTCCTGCGGCGAATCTTCGGCTTCCACGTAGGCGATGTCCGCCACAAAGTTACCCTGTCGCAACATGAACTGGCAGCGGGTCAGATATTCGTGCCATGCCGGCGTCAGTTCCCACCATGTCTGCGTCCGTTCGTAATGCACGCCCCACGGTCCCATCATCAATCCGGGCTTTACGTCCATCCACGGCTGGAACGAATAGCGGTGAAAGATGAAACGGTTGATTCCTTCGCCGAAAGCCTTGTCGCCCAAAACCTTCATCGTACCCGGATGTTGCAGCCAGCGTTCCGTATTGGTCGAAGTAAACGCCTCCGCGCCGATGATGTTTTTGCCGTAGATGTGACCGGCAGAAGCCATGCCGCGACAGTCGAAGAGACGCCAGCCCTCTTCGGTCACCCAGCTGCCTCCGAACCAAAATTCTCCGACGGGTTCGTCCGCCATGCTTGCGAACTGCAGGAAATCGCACGGCGAATCGTATGCTTCTATCGTGAGTTGAAGGCCGTGTTCATGCGCCATGCGCCGGAACGTTCCGGCGTAGCAGTCGAGCGTCATTTCCGAAACCGTCCGGCGGAAATCCCATAAGAAGCGGTCGGTCATATCCGGCGAATCAATCACGTATCCGGCAAAGACGGGCAGGAATTTCCATATATCGTAGCCGCGGCGCTGCCGGAAATCTTCCCGCATCAGCGGCGTCCATGTCTGCGTACCGTTTTCCCAGCTGTCGATATGCGTAGCGATAAATGGTTTTCCCTGTCCGGACAGCGCCGTATTTTCCGCGACGAGCCGCCCAATCTGTCCGTTGAAAGCCGCTTCGGCCGCCGCGACGGACAGTTTGTCACATTCCAGCCCGTCGAAGCCTGCCGGCGTAGGGCCTACGATTCTCCCCGTACACGTGTGTCCGATACGGAGAATGATCCAGTTTCCGTCCGGTGCCTGCCAGTCGAGCGTTCCGTCGGCAGCCATTTTATCGCTGAGATCAATCAGGTCATCCCGGGCGATCAGCGCCCGGTTGTCGAGTTTTTTGCGACGGAGCGAGGCGACGGGATTATCCACACGGATGGTGTCTAATTTCGACACGTCTGCCGGAGCAGGAAAGGCAAAAACCGCGATGTCGCGATAGTAGTCGCGTTTTTTGGGCGGTTCGGGGAGGATGATACCGGCCTTTTTGGGTCCGGTCACGCGCGTATCCGACCATGTCAGCATCTGCATACCGAGTTCGGGCGTGATCCACGTTCCGCCGCTGCCGTTCCAGCCGGCATCGTTGTTCATGTCCACCTCTATACCAAGCCGTTCCGCCTCTGTAAGCATGAAATGATACAGTTCGCGCCACCGGTCGCCCATGAAATCTACGGGGCCGCGCGGAGCGCCCTGTCCGACTTCCATAATCAGCACGCCGCCGATGCCCGCGCGCTGCATGGCTTCGAGATCGGCCGTAATTCCTTCGGCGGTCAGGTTGCCATTGTTCCAAAACCAGAATACCCACGGACGATTTTCAGGTCCGGGTTGAGCAAATTCCTTTGCCAGTTGCCCGCAAGGGGCGGCGGATTCCCTGCAACAGGAAGTCCACATAAACGTGGCTGCAATAGCCAGCATAAAAAACTTTCCTTTTAACATTGTCGTATGATTTTAATTGATTTATAAATGATGTTTCTCACTATTTTTCGATCACGAATACCGACCTGCAGCCGTCCAGACTGATCCGGAAACGTGTCTTTCCATTTTCGCAGACAGCGGATAATGCTTCTCCCGTGTTGCCGCTGTGCGGATTCCAGCATTCCAGACGGTATTCTCCTTCCACTTCTATTTCGGCAGATTTCGCCGTCGGTTCGGGATTGGCGAAAAACCAGAGATTTCGTCCGTGAAGCATTTTATGCACGTTGCGCAGACGTGTGTCTCCGGTAAATGTCAGCGAAGAGGATGTTTTCGACAGCGCGGCTTTCAGTCCTGCCGGATCGAGACTGTCGACGAAAAACACGTTTTCATGTTCCGACAGTTGTTTTACGATGGCGGCGGCTTTTTCATCGTCCGCTACACGGGTGGATACGGCGGGCAGTTGCGAAACGAAAATCATCTTT
>JAISWC010000343.1 GCA_031271245.1 Tannerella sp.
GGCGTTTCCTTTCCTCTTCCGCCACGTGACTTTTCAGGAACAGTGCACACAGGGCCGGACTGAGCGTAAGCGCGTTGACGGCGGAGAGGAGGATGGCGACGGCCAGCGTCAGTCCGAACTGTTTGTAGAACACGCCGGACGTCCCTCCGATGAAACTGACGGGTACGAACACGGCCGACATCACGAGCGTGATGGAGACGATGGCGGGCGCGATTTCCTTCATCGCCCGGATAGCGGCTTCGCGGGCGCCGGTCATACCCGCGTCGAGCTGTGCATGAACGGCCTCGACCACGACGATGGCGTCGTCCACCACAATCCCGATGGCCAGCACAAGTGCAAAGAGCGTCAGCAGGTTGACCGAGAAACCGAACAGCTGCAGGAAGAAAAACGTGCCGATAATGGCCACCGGCACGGCGATGGCCGGAATCAGCGTCGAGCGGAAGTTCTGCAGGAAGATAAACACCACGATAAACACCAGGACAAAGGCTTCGATCAGTGTATGGACGACCTTGTTGATGGAGGCGTCGAGAAACTCGTTGGCGTCCTGCACATAGACCACCTTCAGTCCGGGCGGGAAGGAGACGGCAGCCTCCTTCAGCACGGCCTTGATGTTGTTGATGACCTCGCGGGCGTTGGAGCCGGCCGTCTGGTTGATGCCGATGGTGACGGACGAGTTGCCGTTCAGGCGCGAGACGACGGTGTAGTTGAGCGAGCCGAGTTCGACCCGCGCCACGTCGCGCAGGCGGAGTATCTGCCCGTCGACCGAACGCACGACAATGTCTTCGAACGCAGGCACCGTCTTCAGCCGTCCGGTGTATTTCAGCGTGTACTGGAAACTCTGGTTGCTCTCCTGTCCCAGTTCGCCGGGCGCCGCTTCGATATTCTGTTCCTGCAGGGCGGCGACGACCTCCTGCGGCGTCAGTCCGTAAGCTGCCATGACGTCGGGCCTGAGCCAGATGCGCATCGAGTAGTCGCGCGCGCCGAAGACGTTGGCATCGCCCACGCCCCTGACCCGCTTGACGGGCGGCAGGAGGTGGATATTGGCATAGTTCTGGAGAAACGTCTGGTCGTAGTCCGGGTTATCGGTGGTGAAGCTAATCATCATGATGTTGGAACTTTGCTGCTTGCGCACGGTGACGCCGATCTGCGTCACCTCCTGCGGCAGCAGCGGCGTGGCGCGCGCCACCTGGTTCTGCACGTTCACCGAGGCGATGTCCGGGTTGATACCTTTCTCGAAAAAGACGGTAATCTGTGCCGAGCCGTTGTTCGAGGCCGACGAGGTCATGTACGTCATGCCCTCCACACCGTTGATCTGCTCCTCAAGCGGAATCACGACGGCGTTCATCACCACATCCGCGCTCGCACCCGGATAGTTTGCCCAGACGCGCACGGTCGGCGGCGCAATGTCGGGATACTGCTCCACCGGTAGCGTGAACAGGCCGATCATCCCCAGTACCACGATGAGGATTGAGATGACCGTCGACAGTACCGGGCGGTCAATGAATGTCTTTAACATACGAATACGTGTTTGGCGAGATTAGTTTTGAACCGAGATTTTCATCCCGTCGGAGAGCGTGGCCACGCCGTCGGTCACGATGCGCTCGCCCACCTTCAGGCCGCTGTACACGATGCAGGTCTGTCCGTCGGGCGTGGGCGTGACCGTGACAAGGCGCTGTCGCGCCGCACCGTTCTCCACCGTGTAGACAAACACTTTGTCCTGTCGGGCAAAGGTCGCTTTCCGGGGGATCAGGATGACGTCGGCATAATAAGCCGGAATGGTGATTTTCCCGCTCGCACCGCTGCGCAGAAGGCCGTTCCGGTTGGGAAACCCGGCGCGGAAGCCGGCGCTGCCGGTGGCGATGTTCACCGTGCCGGTGACGGTTTCAATCCGTCCCTTGTAGGGGTAGACCGTGCCGTCGGCCAGGGTAAGAGTGACTTCCGGCGCGTGTTTCAGCTTTTCGGCCTGGGTCTCGCCGTCGAGACCGTCCAGGAACTCGGCCAGCGCCTTTTCGTTCAGCGAAAAGTAGGCGTAGATGCTTGCCGTGTTGGCCACGGTCGTGAGCGTGTACTGGCTGTTCACGAGGCTGCCCCTGCGGTAGGGCACGGCGCCGACGTAGCCGTCGACGGGGCTGGTCACGGACGTCCACGCGAGCGTCGACCCGGCGTTTTTGAGCTGCGCGACGGCCTGCGCGCAGGCAGCCTGCGCGACGCGGAGCGCATTGTGGTACGTCTCTAACTGCACGGGACTGATGATGCCCTTCTCGGCCAGCGGCGTCATGCGGTCGACGTTCAGTTTGGCCGTGGCCAGCTGCGCTTCGGCCGACGTGACGGCAGCCTGTGCCGTTATCACCGCCTGCTCGGCCTGCGGGGAGTTGATTTTGAACAGTACCTGTCCCTGCCTCACCGCCGAACCTTCGTCGATAAAGATCTGTTCAATAAACCCGTCAATACGCGGACGGATTTCGATGTCTTCGCGTCCGCGGAGGATCGCCGGATAAACGGCTTCCAACTCCGTATCGCCGGTTGTGACCGTGGCGGTCGGGTAGACCGGCGGCGGCGCACTGTTTGCGCCGGCCTGCTTCTTGCCGCACGAAACCGCCGCCAGCAGAACCGTAACTGCTGCTGTAATATAGATCGTTCTCATATTAAATCTGTTTTTATCTCAAATTCATATTCCCTGGTCTAACGGATAACCTGCCCTCGTATTCCGTGCCGGTTACACCGTCTCCGATACCCTTTCCAACCCTGTGCGGAAAGGATAAGGAATCGCGCAAAGGTATCAATTTGCAGGAAAACAAAGACCCGTTTGCGGTAAATTTATGATTTTTTCCGTATCACAGGCAAAGGATACAGAGTGAGATACAAAAAAGGTCAAGAAAAGCCTCCGTGACCTCCGTGTTTAGGAATACGAAATAAATAACGTATAACAATGAAAAAGTCCCGCAGGGATGATATGTCGGTAGAAAAAACGACGGCAGGCAAACGGAATCTTGTTAGGGATGACATCAAACGCCATTCATTGTTTGTATAAAATTATTTTATGTTGCTTGATTTCTCGCGTGTCATCCATGTGGAGCGCCTTCGGAGTGTGTTCGGAGTGTGTTCGAAGTGTGTTCGAAGTGTGTTCGAAGTGCTCTTCAGTCGATAAACCGTTAAGAAAATGGAATAATGTAGACGCTCTTTTGCGTTTAGATGGAATATAAAACATTATTTCACGTAAAGGGGACAGGCCTGCGCCCGTCCCCGGTTCCTGTACTGCCGGCCTCTTTGATTCTCTGTTACAGAATTTCCTCCGCCTTCGTGATATTGCCCGGCAGGTCGGAAGCATACACTTCGATGCGGTCGCCGGCGAGGCTGTCGTTGACGGTCACGGCGGTATACGTCCATTCGTAGCCCGTCGCTTCCGGAACGGCAAATCCTTCCTCTACCGGGACGCCGTCGACCCGCGTGATGACTACCTTCACCTCTTTCACCATCACGTCGTCCGTCGCTTCGATGCGAATCACGTCGCCCGGCTGACCGTGATAGCCCGATACATCGACGCGCTCAATGTCCGGCGCACGAAGATAGTCGGCTATCGCCACGATTCGCGGTGTACGGCCTTCGCCGGACTTCGCCGCATACACCGGACCCGTTTCCGGATCCGACACGGCGGCGCCGGCGTACAGCACCGCATGTTGAAACCGCCGCCGCTGCGCACGCTGCAACTCGCTTACCTTGCCGCTCACCCGCGGCGGAGACTGGATCACCGTCCCCGTCGCCGTCTGGCGGAATACCAGCATCCCGCCGATCATCCCACTTGTTCCGTGGAGTACTACATTGCGTTTTTGTTTTGCCATGTCATTTCATTTTTCACTGTTCATTATTCATTGTTATTTATTGATTCGCCGTCCGGCCCGACCGTTCTGTCAAATCCGAACAGCGTGTAATCCAACTGTATATTGCCCGTGCTGTCGTACACGTCCTGACGGTCGCGCGTGCCGTGGGGATAGTGTTCCCCACGGTTGAGCGTGGCCTGCCAGTAGCCGACCAGATCGTCCCGGTTGGCTTTCAGCTTCTGGCGCAGCAGGCTGACCACCACGCCGCCCACACCAATGGCGCCGGTCAGCAGCGGATTGGTCGCCGCCAAAACGGCGCCGACCGTGGCGACAAGTCCCCGGAAAGCATCGCTCTGCATCACTTTTTCGGCATCCAAAGCAAATTTCCGCACGTCTTCGTCCGATTCAATCACCCAGACCTGCATGTGCAAGTTGTCGGGGATCGAATCGCTTTGATAGAGTACCAGCCCCGCTTCATCGAAGGTGAGGGTCTGGTTGTCCCTTACGCCGTTGATTTCAAGGCTGTGACTTTGGGCAAACCGGCCGGCTTCGGACAGG
>JAISWC010000351.1 GCA_031271245.1 Tannerella sp.
TGACACCGCAGACGGTCGAACGTAATTCGGCGATCGGAATGGGAATCACTTCGCATGATTACGTACTTATCCTGACAAGGTGAGAAACCTTTTTCCTTACTTTGACACTGGGACACCCATATCGGTGTTTCAGTGTCAAAGTAAGGCGTATAAACATGCTGCAACGATAACTTTATTTTTAGCCTCCTTTTTGCACTTACAGATGTTTACGCTTGCGCGTGTCACCAATTATTTGTAATATTGCACCGTATTAGCTGTCGGTCAAGTCTGACGGTATTAAGTAAGGCGAAATAAATAACATGCAATGACTGGAAAAGTACGTAAATCCGATAAAGCAGCGGAGTGTCGACGTCACCTTTCCCCTCTCTTGTGGAGAGGGGCCGGGGGAGAGGTGTCATTTCTGTTGCATCTCTGCCGCCAAAGCAACTTCATTTTCCATTCTCCATTCTCCTTTCTCCATTCAGATGAAAAACCGTCCGACCATGTCAGATTTTCTCTCCACAGTGTGAGGAGATTTTCTGACCATGTCAGATCATAATAATAGATTACGAATTACTTTATAAACTGAAAACAATGCTGTACGATTTATTCAATTATCTTCATGTACATTTCGACATCCCCGGTACGGGAGTCTTCCGTTATATTTCTTTCCGGTCCATCCTGGCGCTTGTTTTTTCGCTGCTGCTCTCCACGCTGACCGGCCGGCGCATTATCGACCGGCTGCAACGGTTGCAAATCAAGGAAACGTTCCGCGACCTGGGGATCGAAGACCAGATGAAAAAGAAAGGCACGCCAACCATGGGCGGTATCATTATCCTGATAGCCATCATCATCCCGGTGCTGCTGTTCGCGCGGCTGAACAACGTTTACGTGGGCATCATGCTGCTGACGACGGTCTGGCTCGGCTGCCTCGGCTTTGCGGACGATTACATCAAGGTGTTCCGCAGAGACAAGAACGGACTGCGTGGACGGTTCAAAATCTTCGCACAGGTGGGACTGGGACTGATTGTCGGCCTAACGCTCTTTTTCAGTCCGGAGGTGGTCATCCGCGAAAACATGGAAATACGCAATATGACGGCAAACACGATTGAGGATGTGCTCCACGATTCCGACCACACCAAGTCGGCCAAGACCACCATCCCCTTCTTCAAGAACAACAACTTCGACTATGCCTGGCTGGCCGGCTGGGCTGGGCGCTACAGGACCGAAGTGACGTGCCTGCTGTTCGTGCTGGTGGTTATCTTCATCGTGACGGCGGTGTCGAACGGCGCCAACCTGACCGACGGCCTGGACGGCCTGGCGGCGGGCAGCTCGGCCATCATCGGGACGGCGCTGGGAATACTGGCCTACACGTCGTCGCACATCGAGTTCGCCTCGTTCCTCAACATCATGTTCATCCCCCGGGCCGAGGAACTGGTGATCTTCGCGGCGGCCTTTATCGGCGCTACCATCGGCTTCCTGTGGTACAACGCCTTCCCGGCGCAAATCTTTATGGGCGATACGGGCAGTCTGACGCTGGGCGGCATCATCGCCGTCTTCGCCATCCTCATCCGCAAGGAACTGCTGATACCTGTCCTCTGCGGCATCTTCCTGATCGAAAGCCTGACGGTCGTGATGCAGGTGGCATACTTCAGGTGTACGAAGAAAAAATACGGCGTCGGACGGCGGATATTCAAGATGACGCCCCTGCATCATCATTTCCAGATACCCGGCGAACAGCCCCTGACACTGGTGCGCAAACCCCGCAGCGCCGTCCCGGAATCGAAAATCGTGGTACGCTTCTGGCTGTTCGGAATCATTCTGGCGGCAATTACCCTGATCACCCTGAAACTGAGGTAAACGATGAGCAAGCGAATGGTCATACTCGGCGCGGGCGAAAGCGGTACGGGTGCCGCCATCCTGGCGAAGGCGCGCGGATGGGACGTGTTTGTTTCCGACAGCGCCGTCGTCCGTCCCCCCTATCGCGACATGCTGACGCAGCGCGGCATCGAGTGGGAGGAGAACGGCCACACCGAAGCGCTGATCCTGAATGCGGACGAGGTCGTCAAAAGCCCCGGCATCCCGGACCGAGCGCACGTGATGCAGCCCATCGCTGAGCGGGGCATCCCGGTCATTTCCGAAATCGAACTGGCCGGACGCTACACGGACGCCAAAATGATTTGCATCACCGGCAGCAACGGCAAAACAACGACCACCATGCTGACGCATCACATCCTCTCGCAGGCCGGGCTGGACACGGGACTGGCCGGGAACGTGGGATACAGCCTCGCCCTGCAGGTGGCCGAAACGCCGCACGACTGCTACGTCATTGAACTGAGCAGTTTCCAGCTGGACAACATGTACAGTTTCAGGGCCGACATCGCCGTCCTGCTCAACATCACGCCCGACCACCTCAACCGCTACGGCTACAACCTGCAAAACTACACGGACGCGAAATTCCGCATCCTGCAAAACCAGACGGAAAGGGATGCGTTCATTTTCTGGAACGATGACCCCGTCATCGCCCGCGAACTCTCGCGCCGCCGTCCGCAGGCCACGCTGTATCCGTTTTCCGACCGCTACCATCCTTCCCTGAAGGCATACGTGTCGGATGAAAAAATAATTATTGAAACATTTAATGGAACATTTGACATGGAACGAAATTCTCTCTCGCTCAAAGGTACGCATAACCTTTACAACTCAATGGCCGCCGGCGTCACAGCCCGACTGCTGGACATACGCAACGAGGACATCCGTGCATCGCTGAGCGACTTCGCCGGCGTGGAACACCGCCTGGAAACGGTCGCCCGCATCCGGGGCGTGGACTATATCAACGACTCCAAGGCGACGAACGTCAACTCGTGCTGGTACGCGCTGCAAAGCATTCCTACAAAACTGGTGCTCATCCTCGGCGGCACGGACAAGGGTAACGACTATTCCGAAATTGAAGCGCTCGTGGTGAAAAAGGTGCGCGCCCTGATTTTCCTGGGTGCGGACAATACGAAACTGCACGACTTCTTCGACGGCAAGGTGGCGCTCATCGCCGACGCCCGTTCGATGGAAGAGGCCGTCGACGCGGCTTACCGGCTGGCGCAGAAAGGCGATACGGTGCTGCTCTCGCCCTGCTGCGCCAGTTTCGACCTGTTCAAAAACTACGAAGACCGGGGAAATCAGTTCAAAACCTGTGTGCGCAATCTGTAAAAAGGCCAACGTATGGAAACAGACAACCCGATCCAAAAACTGTTTTGCGGCGACAAAACCATCTGGATTATTTTCCTGTTGCTGGCCGGATGTTCCCTGGTCGAGGTCTTCAGCGCCACCAGCAGCCTCGCCTATTCGCCCAAAAGCACGAGTATTTGGGAACCGATCGCACGTCATGCGGGGTTTCTGAGTTTCGGCTTTATGTTTACTTTAGCCCTGGCACATGCGCATTACAGGTATTTTTCGGTCTTCATCCTGGTGTTGCCCGTCTCCATTGTGATGCTCATCACCACGTATATCGTCGGCATCAAGGTGCATGACGCCGCCCGGTTTTTATCCGTGTTCGGCGTTCAGTTCCAGCCCTCCGAACTTGGAAAGCTGGCCTGCATCGTCTACATCGCTTTTCTGTTAAGCCGGCGGCGGAAATTTTCCGAAGACAAGGTGTTCAAGTGGATTATCTGGGGCGTAGCGCCCGTTTGCGCGCTGATTTTCCCGGCCAACCTGTCCACGGCGTTCCTGCTGGGCAGCGTATGTTTTCTGCTGATGTTCATCGGTCAGATTCCGTACCGGAAACTGGGAAAACTGCTGATGTGGGTGACCGTACTGGGTGTGGTATTTGTGTTTGTCCTTGCCGTCACGCCGCGGGAGACCCTCGAAAAATACTTCCCCCCCGCCGTATCCTGGCAAAAACGTGTTTTCACCTGGGGAAACCGCCTTTTCAGTTTTAGTAACGGGCATGTCGACTCCAAAAAAGCGAATGAAAAAACGTATTTCATCCCGTCCGACGACGACTACCAGATCACCCATGCCAAGGCGGCCATTGCCTCCGGCGGTCTTTTCTGGGGCAAAGGCCCCGGCCGGAGCGTACAGCGCGACTTCCTGCCCCAGCCGTATTCCGACTTTATCTACGCCATCATTATCGAGGAACTGGGTGTCATCATCGGAGGGTTGGGCCTCCTGATACTGTATATCTGGCTGATGGTGCGGGTTGGCATGATTGCCCGGAAATGCAGGGAGCTTTTCCCGAAATACTTAGTCATCGGGTGCGGATTGCTCATCGTCACTCAGGCGCTGATGCACATGGCCGTCAATGTGGGAATGATGCCGGTGACGGGTCAGCCGCTGCCCCTGATTAGCCGGGGAGGAACATCGACCGTGCTGACGTGTGTCTACATCGGCATTATTCTCAGCATAAGCCGTCACGGCGCCAGAATGGGCGAGACGGACGAAAAGGAAAAAGAAAACCATTCACCGGCTGAAATAGAGGAGAATTCGAAAAAAAATCCTATATTCGCCGCAGAATCAATCGTATCGGAACAATGAAACCATACCGGGTCATCATCAGCGGCGGCGGGACGGGCGGACATATCTTCCCGGCCATAGCGATAGCCGACATGTTCAGGCAGCGTTTCCCCGCGTCGGAAATCCTGTTTGTGGGCGCGGACAGCCGTATGGAAATGGAACGGGTGCCGGCGGCCGGATACCCGATCGTCGGACTGCCGGTCAGCGGATTCGACCGGAGCCGCAAACTGAAAAACATTTCCGTGCTGTTCAGGCTGTTCCGAAGCCTGCGGATGGCGAAAAAACTGCTTCGCGAATACCGTCCCGACATCGTCGCGGGCGTGGGCGGATATGCCAGCGGCCCGACGCTGTGGGCGGCTGCCTCGCTGCGCATCCCGACGCTGATTCAGGAGCAGAACTCCTTTGCCGGAATCACCAACCGGTGGCTGGGGAAACGGGTCGACACGATCTGCGTAGCCTATGAAGGCATGGAACGGTTTTTCTCCGAACGGAAGATCGTATTCACCGGCAATCCCGTGCGGCGGGAACTGGAAGAAAACGTCGAAGACCGGGGAAAGGCGCTGGAATATTTTCAGTTGTCGACGGGAAAGAAAACCGTGCTGGTGCTGGGTGGGAGCCTGGGCGCACGCACCGTCAACAGCGGCCTGTGGAACGGTCTGGATCGGTTGCTGGACGCCGGCGTCCAGGTGATCTGGCAGACGGGACGCGCCTACTACGACGCCGTCCGGCAACAGCTGGAAGGGAAAGACACCCGGAATCTGCTCCGGTATTCCGGTTTCATTTCGCGCATGGATTATGCCTATGCGGCGGCCGACCTGGTGGTATCGCGCGCCGGCGCCGGTTCCGTTTCCGAGTTCTGTTTGCAGAAAAAGCCGGTCATCCTGATTCCTTCGCCCAATGTGGCGGAAGACCACCAGACCAGAAACGCGCAGGCCGTTGCAGACAAAGGCGCGGCCGTGATGCTGGCGGACAGGGACGCGGAAACGCAACTGGCCGACCTGCTTTTAAGCCTTGTGCACGATCCGGAGCGGCTGCGCCTGCTCGGCGAGCGCATCGCCCTTCTGGCGCAGCCCCGCAGCGCCGAACTTATTGTAGATGAGATGCTAAAGTTGGTGTGCGGCCATCCTGTTCCGGCGTCGCCGTTTATCGACTTGGCACCGACTTGTCTCGATTCACCGTCGACTGACGGCTTAGCACCGGGGCGCGATGATTCCGCACCGGGGCGCAAAACCCTTCCGCGCAGGGTTTACTTCATCGGCGCCGGCGGCATCGGGATGAGTGCGCTGATTCGATATTTCCGTTCCAAGGGCGTTGCCGTGGCCGGTTACGACCGGGTGCCGTCCGCTCTGACCGAACAGTTGGTGCGGGAGGGCGTCGACCTCCATTTTACGGACGACCTCCGGCTGATTCCCCCGGAATACCTGTCTCCCGAAGACACGTGGGTAATCTATACGCCGGCGGTGCCCGAATCGCATACGGAACTGACGTATTTCCGCCGGCAGGGTTACGAAGTCCTCAAACGTTCGCAGGCGCTGGGGCTGATGACCCGCTCGGAACGGGGACTGTGCATCGCCGGGACGCACGGGAAAACAACAACCTCGTCCATGACGGCCCATCTTCTGCAGCAGTCTTCCGCGGGGTGCAACGCCTTTCTGGGGGGAATCCTGAAGAATACGGGCAGCAACTTGATGCTGTCCGAACATTCCGACCTGACGGTGATTGAAGCCGACGAATACGACCGCTCCTTTCATCACCTGTCGCCCTGGATGGCCGTCGTCACGTACGTCGACCCCGACCATCTGGACATCTACAATACCGTCGAGGCTTACCGGGAAAGTTTTGAAATCTTCACCTCGCTGATTCGTCCGGAAGGCGTTTTGATCCTGAAATCCGGCCTCGACTTCACGCCGCGCCTGCAGGCCGGCGTTCGGTTGTACACCTATTCGGCAATCGATGAACAGGCCGATTTTCATGCGGAACGCGTTCGCGTGGGCAACGGAGAAATCCGTTTCGACTGGGTGGCGCCCTCCGCCCGTGTGGAGGACATTGAGCTGGGCGTGCCGGTGAAAATCAATGTCGAGAATGCCGTTGCCGCCATCGCCCTGGCCTGGCTGAACGGCGTCTCCGGCGATGAAATCCGGGCGGCGATGCGATCGTATGCCGGAGTGGAGCGCCGTTTCGACTTCCGTCTCAAAAAGGAAAACATCGTCATGATAGACGATTACGCCCATCATCCGGAAGAATTGAAAAACAGCATCCTGTCTGTAAAGGAACTGTATGCCGGACGGAGAGTGACCGGTATTTTCCAGCCGCACCTCTACACCCGAACGCGCGATTTTGCGGCGGCGTTTGCCGAAAGCCTTTCGCTGCTGGACGAACTGATTTTGCTCGACATCTACCCGGCCCGTGAAGATCCGATTCCGGGCGTCACTTCCCGGCTGATTTTCGACCGGGTGACGATTCCCCAAAAAACGCTCTGCACAAAAGCGCAGTTGCCCGAACTCATTGCCGCCGGAACGTACGACGTCGTCCTGACGCTCGGCGCCGGCGATATTGACCGTCTGGTCGAACCGGTTCAACAAATCCTCGAACGAAAATGAAACGCATCCTGTCTATCGCTGTTGCCGTCCTTTTGCTGGGCGGCCTTGTCTTCACCCTTTTCATACGGCAGAAATCCGGGGAAGAAACCCTGTGCCGCCATCTGGTTGTAGTCATCAGGGACAGCGCAGACCGACCGTTTCTGCATGAAAGGGAAATCGTCTCCATGCTGAAAAATGCGCGGCTCTATCCGGCAGGCAAGCCCGTCAACCGGATCAATACGGACACCATCGAAAAGATAATTGCCAAAAATCAGCTGGTCGCTACGGTCAACGCCTATAAAACGTCGTCCGGCAACGTAAAAATTGAAATCACGCAGAAAAATCCCGTCCTGCGGGTCTTTGACAGCAGGGGAAGTTATTATGTGGACGATCTGGGACGGGTGATGCCGGCGGATTATCGCTATGCAACCCGCCTGCCGGTAGCCAGCGGAAAGATAGAAAAATCGTTCGCAACGACCGGGTTATTCAGATTTGCATTATTTTTGCAGAAGCATAAGTTCTGGAATCATCAGATAGAACAGATTTATGTTCATTCGGAAAAGGAAGTGGAACTGGTTCCGCGTGTGGGCAATTGCCGGATTCTGCTGGGCAGTCTCGACGATGTCGAAGAGAAAATGGCGCACTTGCAGCTGTTTTACGAACAGGCGATTCCAAAGATCGGATGGGAAAAATATGAAACAATAAATTTGAAGTATAAAAACCAGATTGTCTGTACGAAAAAATAAAGTATGATGGTAGATGCAAATTACATAGTCGTCATCGACATAGAGACTTCCCGCTTCATCGGCATGGTAGGCAGGAAGAACGAAGACGGGACGGTTTCCGTTCTGGCCGCCGAAAAGGAAGATGCCGGTGGCTGCATCCGTCGGGGAAACATCTATAACAAGGAGTCAACCAGCCTGCTGATGAAACGGCTGGTCGAAAAACTGCAAAACAGAATTGTGGACAAACTGTCCGACCACCGGATTAAGAAAGTATACGTCGGAGTCGGGGGGCAATCCCTCCATTCCGTCGATCGTATCGAAATGAAACCCCTTTCTTTGGAAGCAACCGTTTCGAAAAACGACCTCTACGTTCTGGAGGAGCAGTGCCGCACATACTGTCCGGACCTGGAGGACGTGGTGGGGATTGCTCCGCCGGTCTATTACGTGGACGGAAAACAGGTCGAACGGCCGGAAGGACTTCCCGCCAGGCGCATCGAAGCGCGTTACAAACTGATCACCGGGCGGCCTTCGATTCGGAAAAACGTCGTGGATTGTGTGAATACCGCCGGTTTTCAGCTGGAGGGGCTGATTGTTTCGCCGCTGGCGCTGGCCGAGGCGACGCTCGGCCGGAAAGAGAAAGATGCAGGCTGCGCCCTGATTGCTTTCGATACCGGAGTGACGTCGGTCGCCGTTTACCGGCAGGGCACGCTGACGCATCTGTCGGTGATTCCCCTGGGCGCCCGGCTGATTACCCGGGACCTGATGAAAACGCTGGAATTGAAAGAAGATGACGCCGAATGGCTGAAAGTCAACTACGGTCTTTCCCTGGCCGGGAAAGAAAAGAACAGCGGCTACTCACAGGGCACAATCGCCATTGGCGGCCGGGAGGTGGAACCGAAACGCCTGAACACCGTCATCGAGGGGCGGATAAAGGAGATTGTAGAGAATGTATATGAACGTGTCGGCGATGTGACTTCGTTAGGCGCCGGAATTGTGCTGGCCGGCAATGCTTCCGACCTGAAGGAACTGCCGGAGTTGCTCCGTCAGCGCTTCAATCTGGAGGTCACTCCCGCGACCATCCGGAGAGAATGGATGGAAATCAGCGAAAACAGGGTCGACAATCCGGATTACAGAACAGCTGTCAGCCTGTTGATTCAGGGTACGGAAAACTGTTTGCAATACATTCCGCCTCCGATTCCGTCTCCGCCTCCGCCTCCACCTTCGCCTCCACCTCCGGGGCCGAATACCCCGCCGAAAGGGAGAGGCAAACTGAGGGTGTTTATCGATCAGATAAAAGACTGGGGAGACTTGTTTGCGGAAGAAGAAGATATGCAAAAAACGAAAAAAGATGAGCAGGGAAAATAATAAACTAAGCGAGATTATACCGTTCAAGTTTCCGACGGATACGGGGAAAATCATCAAGGTGATTGGCGTGGGCGGCGGCGGCGGCAACGCGGTGAAGCACATGTACAGTGAAGGCATGCACGACGTCTCGTTCGTGCTGTGCAACACCGACTGGCAGCACATGAAAGATTCCGACGTGCCGGTCAAGATTGTGCTGGGACCCAATGTCACGAAAGGACTGGGTTCCGGCAACAATCCCCAGTTAGCCGGAGAAGCCGCTCTGGAAAGCGAGCCGGAAATCCGCTCCATGTTGAGCGACGGTACCCGGATGGCCTTTATCACGGCGGCCATGGGTGGCGGAACGGGTACAGGTTCCGCACCGGTAATTGCGAGGATAGCCAGAGATATGGGCATCCTGACGGTCGGGATTGTGACCATTCCTTTCCTGTTTGAAGGATACGACAAAATCATTCAGGCGCTGGACGGCGTGACGGAAATGAGCAAGAACGTAGACGCCCTGCTTGTTGTGAACAACGAGCGCCTGATCAAACTCGAACTCTACCGGGAAACGCTCCTCAACGGAACCGACGATGATATCGCTGTCAGTAAAGCCTTTGCCAAGGCCAACGATACGCTGACGGTTGCGGCCAAAAGCATCTCAGAACTGATTACCCGCCCCGGAGTAATCAACCTGGACTTTGCCGACGTGAATACAACCCTGAAAAAAGGCGGCATCGCCCTGGTGAGCGCCGGCTACGGCCAGGGAAAAGGCCGGCTGGGGACAGCCATCAGTGACGCCCTCAATTCACCCCTGCTCAGCTATAACGACATTATCAATGCGAAAAAAATCCTTTTCCAGATTACGTCCAGTCCCGGACGCTTTGAACTAAGCATCAAAGAGATGGAATATGTCCGGAAATTCATGAACGAATTTGAAAAATACATCAAGGTCATCTGGGGGCTGGCGTATGACGATTCCCTGGGCGAAAAAATCAAATTCACCGTACTGGCTTCAGGCTTCGGAATGGGTGATATACTTACCAGCAAGGAGCATGAAGATATTATTTCCAAAAGGAAAGATGCAGTAAAGGAGGAAGGTATAAGGATGAGAATCGAGCGGTTCTATGGCCCGCAAGACAAACCCGATGACTTGATGGAGCGTATCGCCGTCCTGACCGGCAAGGAGATGGACAGCGACCCCTTCATCCACTGGCTGGAAGAACACCCGGTCTGCGACCGCAGGCCGGAAGAGATGGCCGAAGCGCGCAGGAAAAGCGCGCCGGATGCGGCTTCCTCCGACAAGCCTTCCGCACCGTCGCCGTCGGGAACCAACCAACCTTTCTCAATCAGATTTTGAACAATCAACACTAAATAATAACGAAGATGAATTTATTTGAACAAATCAGCAATGACATCAAAGCCGCCATGCTGGCGAAAGACAAAGTGAAACTGGAAGCGCTGCGCAACGTGAAGAAGTATTTCCTGGAAGCGAAGACGGCGCCGGGTGCAAACGACACACTGACGGATGAAGCGGCGCTCAAAATCATCCAAAAACTGGTGAAACAGGGCAAGGATGTCGCCCAAATCTACGCGGGACAAAACCGTCAGGATCTGGCCGACGCGGAACTGGCGCAGGTGCGTGCGATGGAGTCCTACCTCCCGCAGCCACTCTCCGCCGGAGAACTGGAAAGCGAATTGAAGAAAATCATTTCACAGACCGCCGCCGCCGGCCTTCAGGACATGGGTAAGGTCATGGGGGTTGCCGCCAAAGCCCTTTCCGGCAAAGCCGAAGGACGCGCCATCTCGGAAACGGTGAAACGCCTGCTGACGGAAAGATGATCCAAAAGTAGTGCACCCGGCGTTATAATCAGCCTGCTGCCGACATGCCATCCCTGACGGGAGTTTTAGAGTGGTTGCCGTGTCTTTTCTATCGACATGCCATCCCTACGGGTAGGGTGTGCAAACCGAATAAAAAGCATCCACAAAAAAATCGCATATTTGCATCGTTAAATTATTCAAATGAAGTCATATGATAAAAACGAAACGCGAAGAAAAATTGGAAGAGCAATTGCGCACATGCAGGGCATTGATTTTCTATGCTTGAAACATATCGCTTATCCCGAACTCAGGTTATATTAGCTGCATTACTCTCCACAGGAGAGGGGAGGGCAGCCGATGGAACAGCAGTTGTAATGCGTCGACATCGCCGGAAATCATTCTTCATTCTCAATTCGTGACACACCCCGTGTCCTGCAGGGACGAAAAAATGCCGGATCGGCTGCCGGCAGAAATTAGCCGCAGCGATCCGTCCTCCTTCACCGTCATTAGAGCCATTAAAGCCGTTAGAGCCGTTACTCTTAACTACTGACTACTCGTGCGCGGCATAACCACCGAGAAATTTTTTTCCGATCGGGGAGATTAATTCCATTTTATGCGTATCTTTGTCCCACATTTTGGTGATGCTGCTGTCCCTGCGGACAGCGCATTGAAAAGGGAATCAGGTGAGAATCCTGGACAGACCCGCTGCTGTAAGCTCCGCCAAAAGTCTTTGAACCATACTCAAACCACTGTTTCGCAAGAAACGGGAAGGGCGTTTCAAAGATGGAGCAAGTCAGAAGACCTGCCAAAGTGATGCAGTTTAAAGCTTTCGAGGAATAAAGCTTGAGACAAACAAAGCAGGCGGATGACTTTGGTATTCCTGTTCCTGCATGTTTATCCCGGTATTCTTTTTGAAAGCTGTTTAATGTCAAATTAAAACGGCTTTTTATGTTATTGGACAAAGTGTTTTGCGCAGGTATCGGACTTGCGCCTTCAGCCGTTCCGCCCGCACAGGACGAAGGGAACGGCAGACAGCAGATGCGGGACGAAGAGAAACAACCTGCTCAATCAGTACGACGGCGTGGTGCGGAACTGCCCCATGGGGGGACGTGTATGTTTTTTATAATGTATGCAAATCAACCCCATAATGTTCGGAAACATTATACATATCTTCCCGCACTTCTTCCCAGGGCGTACCGATTGGCTCGCCGTTTTCGTCACAGGGAATCTCAAATTCTCTTGCCTTTCCCGCTTCGGGATGTTCGGCCAGTTCGCGGAAGATGCACCCACCCGTTTCGGTTGTTTCGTCAATGTCAATTACTGTCACGATGGGAATCGTTTTTTTGTTACACGATACGAAAGTAGAAAAAAAAGAACTATGAAAAAGAATCCGACAACCCTTTTCATGAAGCGCGGGCTTGTGTTGTCCGCATGGTTTGCGTTTGTGGCGGCGGGTTTTGTTGCCTG